>CAUPXP010000043.1:0-10143 GCA_963515455.1 Streptococcus mitis
CTTTTGTTGTACCGCATGGCAATCATTTCCACTATATACCTAAGAGTGATTTGTCAGCAGGAGAATTGGCTGCAGCCCAAGCCTATTGGAATGGGAAGCAGGGTTCTCATTCTTCTACAAGCTCAAGTAAACCAAGTAGTAACAATCCAAATCCGGCTCCAGCTCAACCAAGTTTATCAGAGACTCCTAATCTAACTGTTACTCCAACTTATCATCAAAATCAAGGGGAAGACATTTCAACACTTTTAAGTGAATTGTATGCCAAACCTTTATCAGAACGCCATGTGGAATCTGATGGCTTAGTCTTTGATCCGGCACAAATCATCAAACGTACTGCAAATGGTGTCGCAGTGCCTCACGGAGACCATTATCACTTTATCCCTTATTCACAAATGTCTGATTTAGAGCAGAAGATTGCAAGAATGATTCCGTTAAAAGGACAAAATGGATTAAACGAAATTGTTACAGATATTAAACCTTTAGCATCAAAAGAAGTAGTTCATAAGTTCTTAGGACAACCAATCAAAGCTTATGGAAAAGGTTTAGATGGTAAACCTTATGATACGAGTGATGGATACATATTTACCAAAGATTCCATCGATTCTGTTGATAAATCAGGTGTTATTGCCAAACACGGAGATCATTTCCATTATATGGGATATGGTGAATTAGAACAATTCGAATTGGATGAAGTTGCTAAATGGATTCAAGAAACTGGTAAAAATCCAGATGACATCGTTTCTTTAGTTCACTTAGGTGAGAAGGAAAGACCAAAGTTTGATTATAAAAAAGTAACTAATAGAATTTCTAGAAATAGTAAAGTTGGTTATATAATTAATGAAGGTGGTAAAGATTATTTTTATTCACGTGAAGAACTCGATCTTACTCAAATAGCTTTTTCTGAGCAGGAACTAATGCTTAAAGATAAAGATAATTATCGTTATGATATTGTAGAAACAGAAATTAAACCAAGATTAGCTGTTGATGTATCTAGCTTGCCTATGCATGCAGCCAATACTACGTATGATACTGGAACTTCCTTCATTATTCCACATATCGATCACATTCATGTCGTACCGTATTCTTGGTTAAGTAGTGAGCAAATAGCAACTATAAAATATGTAATGCAACATCCTGATGTACGTCCTGAAGTTTGGTCAAAACCAGGTCATGATGATGCTGGATCTGTTATTGCTAATGTAACTCCTCTTGAAAAACGTGCTGGAATGCAGAACTGGCAAATTATCCATTCTGCGGAAGAGGTTCAGAAAGCACTTAAAGAAGGCAAGTTTGCAACTCCTGATGGATATATTTTTGATCCTCAGGATGTATTGGCAAAGGGAACCTATATTTGGGCAGATAAATCTTTCAGTATTCCAAAAGCTAGCGGTGGCTCGTTGAGAAGTATCACTCAGTCTGATTTATCAGAGAAAGAGTGGAAACAAGCTCAAGAGTTGATAGCTAAAAGAAGTGAAGAAAAAGAAACAACAAATGATTCTTCTACTTCACATTTAGTTTCTTCAGATAAGAAATCGGAAACAAAGAAAGAAGAAGGTGATTCAGGTAAAGTCGATGAACAACCAAAGGATAATACACCTCAAAATGAGGCAGATGCGACTATCAACAATCCTTCGGATGAAAAAGACAAACCTAAAGTAGAAGAAAATAAGAAAGATGATTATGACGATATACCAGATTATGGATTAGATAAGGATACTTTAAAAAATCATATAAACCAAATAGCACAAATTGCTCAAATTGATTCTAAATATCTTATTTTTTCATCAGAAGGAGTTCAGTTTTATAATAAGAATGGGGATTTAGTAACCTATGATATTAAAACTCTTAAGCAAATTAAACCTTAGAATATTTTGACTGATGATCATCTAGCTGAAAGGATATTGTTCTATTATTGGATAGAATAATGTCCTTTTATTTGTTAATAAAAAGATGAAATTTCTTGATAAAAAATGAAAAAAGATTCTTAAAGTAATCATTTTATTATCTTTCACTAAAAATCTTGACAGATAAGTTTAAAAAAGGTAAACTATTTACTGGTTAATTAAATGGTTAAATAACCGGTTTAGAAAAACTGTTTAACCGAGAAAAAGAAGTTAAGAAAAAGCTTCATCATTTATTGAAATGAGGGATTTATGAAATTCAGTAAAAAATATATAGCAGCTGGATCAGCTGTTATTGTATCCTTGAGTCTTTGTGCCTATGCGCTGAATCAGCATCGCTCGCAGGAAAATAAGGACAATAATCGAGTCTCTTATGTGGATGGTAGTCAGTCAAGTCAGAAAACTGAAAACCTGACGCCAAATCAGGTTAGTCAAAAAGAAGGAATTCAGGCTGAGCAAATTGTTATCAAGATCACAGATCAGGGCTATGTGACGTCACACGGTGATCACTATCATTACTATAATGGGAAAGTTCCTTATGATGCCCTCTTTAGTGAAGAACTCTTGATGAAGGATCCAAACTACAAACTTAAGGATGGAGATATTGTCAATGAAGTCAAGGGTGGTTATATCATCAAGGTCGATGGAAAATATTATGTCTACCTGAAAGATGCAGCTCATGCTGATAATGTTCGAACCAAGGATGAAATCAATCGTCAAAAACAAGAACATGTCAAAGATAATGAGAAGGTCAGCTCTGATGTTGCTGTAGCAAGGTCTCAGGGACGCTATACGACAGATGATGGTTATGTCTTTAATCCAGCTGATATTATCGAAGATACTGGTGATGCTTATATCGTTCCTCACGGAGGTCACTATCACTATATTCCAAAAAGTGATTTGTCTGCTAGTGAGTTAGCTGCTGCTAAAATTCATTTAGCTGGAAAAAATACGCAACCGAGTCAGCTAAGCTATTCTTCAACAGCTAGTGAGAATAATACTCAATCTACAGTGCAAGGATTAACTAGCAAGCCAGAAAGCAAAGTTGAAAATCTCCAAAGTCTATTGAAAGAACTCTACGATTCACCTAGCGACAAACGTTACAGTGAATCAGATGGTCTGGTCTTTGACCCTGCTAAGATTATCAGTCGTACACCAAATGGAGTTGCGATTCCACATGGTGACCATTATCACTTTATTCCTTACAGCAAACTCTCTGCTTTAGAAGAAAAGATTGCTAGAATGGTGCCTATCGGTGGAACTGGTTCTACGGTCTCTACAAATGAAAAACCTCATGAAGTAGCGTCTAGTCTAGGAAGTCTTCCAAGTAATCCATCTATATTGAATAATGCTTCTTCAACGTTAAATAAGGAAATTTCTTCAACATCTGATGGTTATATCTTTAATCCTAAAGATATTGTTGAAGAAACAGCCACAGCTTATATCGTCAGACATGGTGATCATTTCCATTACATTCCTAAGTCGAATCAAATTGGACAACCGACTCTTCCAAATAATGGTCTAACAACACCTTCGCCATCTCTTCCAATCAATCCAGGAACTTCACATGAGGAACATGAAGAAGATGGGCACGGCTTTGATGCTAATCGTATTATTGCGGAAGATGAATCAGGATTTATCATGAGTCATGGTGACCATAATCATTACTTCTTCAAGAAGGACTTGTCAGCAGAGCAAATTAAGGCGGCGCAAGACCATTTGAAAGAGGCAAATACAGCAACACCAAATCCAGCTCATGATGACGATCACGATGAAGATCATCATGGACACCATCATGATGAAGATCATGATCATGGTTTTGATGCCGATCGTGTCATTAGTGAGGATAATCAAGGATTTGTCATGAGTCACGGTGACCATAATCATTACTTCTTCAAGAAGGACTTGACAGCGGAGCAAATTAAGGCCGCACATGATCATTTGAAAACACATCATGATGCAGAACCTGTAAAACCTCTTGCTAAAACGGTAGAGTCTTTCTCAAGAGATGCTAGCGATGAAGAAAAGATTGCTTATATTTCTAAAACATACGGAGTTCCACTTGAAGCGATTAGAATTTCAAACGGCTTCTTTGTCTTTGGAAATCCAGACCAAGCCTACGATCCAACTCATATCCACCCATATGCTGTTCGTAAGGAACATGTTCGTTTGCCACTCCAAACTGGCAATCCAGAACTTGATTTCCTAAATGAACTCTATACCACTGCTTTGCGAGATGGTGTGTCTCCGTATAGCTTACAGGTAGAAAATGGTAGTTTTGTGATTCCTCATGGTGACCACAATCACTACATCAAGGTTCAAACGAAGGGCTATGAAGTGGCTTTGAAAAACAAGATTCCAGCCCTACAATCCAATTATCAACCTGGAGCTTTTGATGAGAAGGCAGTCTTGGAAAAAGTAGATCAACTTCTAGCTGATAGCAGAAGCATCTACAAAGACAAGCCTATCGAACAAAGACAGATTGAGTTAGCCTTGGGTCAGTTTACTGAGAACATGAAGAAACTGGCAACTAACTCTACAGCAGGTTATCTTGCGACACTTGATCTCTTTGATAAGCAATATATCCATATTGATGAAAGTGTCAAACCTGTTGAAACAAGCGCTCTAGATAAGAAATATCAGGCCTTGATTGATAAAATCAACACACTGGATACAGACTCTTATGGGCTTCCTAAGAAAGACCTTCTCGTTCGACTCCAAGAAGCTAAATTGGCTAAAGACGAGGCTGCTTTAGCAGCGGTTGAATCACAACTTCAAGCTCTTCAAGACTTTAATGATCGAACAGGTGTTACAACTGTAGAATACATCAAGTATTTCTACGAACACGTAAATGACGGTCGTTTGAGTGATGAACTTCGAAACAAAGTAGCTCAGTTGACTTGGACTTTGTATCAATCACAATCCTTCCTTAAGGCAGCAGAATTGAACAAATTATTCCCAAGCATCTATCAGGCAAAACAAGAAGTGGAAGAAGCTTTGAAAGCTCAGCCAACTACTGCTAAATCGACTCAGACAGTTCTAGATACTGAAAAAGTTGATAATCAAAGTGCCAAGACAGCTATTTATGGCTTCTTGAAAGAATTGTATGGAGACTTTATGCCTGAAGAGCATATGAATCATGTCAGCAAGGAACAAGTAGAAAGTCTCTTGAGCAAGGCAACTCAACTCTTAGAGCAAATCCAAGAAGAAGGAATCAGACAATCCTTGGCAGAAGAAGTAGAAAATCTCAAAGCTGCTACAAACAAGGCTGATGCAGACTTGGATGAAGTAAACAGTCAGGTGAAAGACGTCTTGACTCGTATCGCCAGCGCCCTTCAACAAGAGAAAGAAAATGCTGAGCAAGATCCTCAGACACTTGTACTCTATCAAAAACTCTACGATATTCTCATGTCACTTCACGCTTACTTAGAAAACAATAAGGGTTCTGATGCAGACTTTGATAAGGTGGATGCATTACTAGATCAACTTTCTGCTAAGAGTAAGGATAAAGCCGCTTTACTTGAATTGACAAAAGCTATTCTAGTTTTGAATCAAGAAATCAAGTCAAAAGCTAGCGCAAGTGAGGAAGCAACAACAGCAACAAATGCTGAAGCAAATGGTGAGAACACAAGTTCTGAAACTGAGACATCAGCAGCTGCGGAATCTGACAGTGAAACTGCTAGCGACGAAAACAAACCAAGCAACACAACAGATTCTAAACCTGCTGAATCAGCTTCAGAAAAGGAAACAACAGAATCTACAACAAGTACTGGAAATCAAGAAAAACCAGCAGAATAAAAAGAAAGGCGAAGTAGCTGAGCTACCTCGTCTTTTTAGTCTTTATAAGCTACGATACCAATGATGGTATCAACTGCACGTTCCATGGTCTGAAGACTGACGTATTCAAAACGTCCGTGCATATTTTCTCCACCCGCAAAGATATTAGGAGTTGGGATTCCCATAAAGGAAATCTTAGAGCCGTCTGTCCCTCCACGGATTGGTTCGATAATAGGAGTGATCCCCAAATCTTCCATAACGGCTTTAGCAATGGTAATTGGAGTCATATCTTTTTCAATGACTTCTTTCATATTGTAGTACTGGTCTGTCAAGTTTAGAGTGACACGGTCGCTACCAAGTTCTTGATTCATCTTATCAGCGATAGATTGCATGGCTGCTTTACGCGCTTCAAAGGCATCTTTTTCAAAATCACGAATGATGTAGCTTGCACGTGCCTCCTCGACACTACCTGTCACATCCATTAGATGATAGAAACCTTGGTAACCTTCTGTTAACTCAGGTCTGTCATTCTCTGGAAGTTGATTATGAAAATCAATTGCTAGCTGAAGAGCGTTGACCATTTGCCCTTTGGCAGTACCAGGGTGGACATTGCGTCCTTGGAAATGCAATTCAGCACCCGCTGCTGAAAAGGTCTCGTACTGAAGTTCACCTAGTGGGCCACCATCAACTGTGTAGGCAAAATCCACATCAAAATCTTCTGCATCAAATTTATTGGCACCAACACCAATTTCTTCATCTGGACCAAAGCCAACACGAATCTCACAGTGCTTGATTTCAGGGTGAGCAGTCAGATATTCAATAGCTGTCATAATTTCAGCAATGCCTGACTTGTCATCAGCTCCTAGCAAGGTTGTTCCATCGGTTGTGATAAGCGTTTGTCCTGGATATTTCTCAAGACTCTTAAAGTCAGATGGATCGAGTTTGAAACCAGAATTTCCAAGTTCAATCACACCACCATCATAGTTCTCAATCACCTGAGGATTGACTCCTTCGGCATTAAAATCAGCGGTATCCATGTGGGAGATGAAGCCAATTTTACGTGTTAAAGATGGATCATTGGCTGGCAAGGTACCAATCGCAAAACCATTTGGAAGGTAGTAGACGTTTTGTAGTCCAACACGTTTCATTTCAGGGATAAGAACATTGGTTGCGAAGTCAACCTGACTCTGCGTACTTGGAGTAGTCTTAGAGTGTTCGTCAGAGCGCGTGTTGACCTTAACGTAGGTTAAGAAGCGGTCCAAGAGATTTGGATAAGTCATAAAAAACTCCTTTTGAATTCATTTTTTCCATTGTATCATAGAAAGAAGAGAAAAACAAAAGACAGAAGTTCGGGAAATTCGCTATGTTGGCGTTTACTTATTAATGGATAAATGATAAAATAAACTTGATAAAAACATCACAAGGAAGCAGTTATGAAAAAAGCAATTTTAATGATGACATTCGGTTCGCCAGAAGAGATTACCTTTGAAGGTGTAGCTGATTTTTTCACAAATATTCGTCGTGGAGTGAGACCTCAAGACCATGAGATTCAAACTCTCTATGATAATTATGTACGAATTGGAGGCACGCCTCTGCAAAGAATTACTCGTGAAGAAGTTGCCTTGGTAGAAGCTAGGCTAGGAAATGAATATAGTGTCTATTTTGCTAATAAGTTTTCTAGACCTTTTATCCCAGATGTGATTGGTCAGATGGAAGCAGACGGAATCGAGCAATGTATTTGTTTGATTTTGGAGCCTCATTATTCTTTTTACTCTGTCATGGGCTATGAAAAATTTTTAGAAAGCAAGCAAATTCAATTTTTAGTTATTAAGGACTGGTATCAAGAAGAAGCGCTCTTAAACTATTGGGCAGATGAAATTGGTAAAATTTTAAAAGAAGAAGTAAAGCAGGATAGCTTTAAAGTCATCTTTTCAGCTCACAGTGTGCCCATTTTTGCCTTGGATTTTGGTGACCCATATATTGACCAAATTTTCGAAAATAGCAAGTTAGTTGCTGAAAAACTAGGCTTGAGTTCAGAGCAATATACTAACACTTGGCAAAGTGAGAGTGATATCGGGATTCCATGGATTAAACCAGATGTTTTGGAGTATCTCAGAGAACAGACAGAACATCCAGACCATTATATTTTTGTTCCTATCAGCTTCATTAGTGAGCATATTGAAGTCTTGTTTGACAACGATGTGGAATGTTATGACTTGTGTCAAGAATTGGGTGTGAACTACCATCGACCACCAATGCCAAATACGGATTCTCGTTTGATTGATGCCTTGATTAGTACAGTCAGAGCCAATGAAGATCAAGAGTTTAAGGAATTTCTCCCAGAAGAAGAAACCTTTGATGAGTTAGTTCCTTCAGATGAGACGAAAAACATTTTGGCCGAATCTCAAGATTTACAAATGCCTGAATTTGTGAAAAAACTGATTGAGAAAAAAGGTCGGGAGAATGTCAAGATGCCTTATCTTATCAAGAAGATGCTAGAAAAAGCAGGCAAGTTACCCAAAGAGTAAAGAAAAAAGGATTTAGCTTTGTGCTAGATCCTTTTAAACGATTATTTTTTCTCAAGAAGAGCTTTGATTTCTTGAAGGACTTCCAATTCGGTTGGTTTTTTTTCGGCAGTTTTTTCTTCCTTTATACCAGTCAGTTTCTGTGCTTTTTCAATACCCTTGATAATAAAGAAGAGGGCGGTACCCACAAAGATAAAATTGATAATAGCACTTAAAAAGTTACCATAGCCGACTCCATGCCAAGAAAGTTGAGCGATACGTTCGACTTTAGCAGCTTTCAAAGCGGGATTTAAAATAAGAGGAGTGATAATGTCGTTTACAAGTGAAGTAACGATAGCACCAAAAGCAGAGGCAATGATCACACCGACAGCAAGGTCAACAACATTACCACGAAGCAAAAATGCTTTAAGATCTTTTAACATTTTCATAATATCCTTTCAAAAATTTTTACTATTTATTATATATTAATTAAGAAAAGCTTGCAAGATATATGCTCAGAAGTTTTATTTGTTAAAAACATAGACCTTGCTTAAAATGTAATTAAGAATAATTATCAATAATTGTGCAATTATGGTTTCAATTGCATTTACCTTATCAAGATTTTCATTTACAAATTGCCCTATGATATGAGGGAATTGAGTCACAAACAGAAAAGTAAAGAGCAAATCTAACAGAAAAGTAGAAAGGCGAGCAAGAAAAAATTTCACTAAACGAATAAGCCGATTCTTCCTTGCTTGCTTAAATACAAGCCTATCATTTGTGATAAAGGCAAAGAGGATACCAATAATATTTGCGAGGGCAGTAGCAAGGAGTTCCTGATGACTTAGTTGATAAATGACTAGTCGTGAGAGAATCGAAACTAGAGTTGTAGCAAGGCCAAAAAAGAGATAGGCTAAGATTTCATTGTTAAAAAATTTTTGAATACGAATTTTCATGTGTTAAGTATAGCATAAAGCAGGCTATTATGCTATACTAGTAAGGTTGAATGAGTCAACCCTTGGTGCTTAGCTTCTTTCACCAAGCATATTACACGCGGATAACCGCCAAAGGAGAAAAGATGAAAAAATTAACTATTCGTGATGTTGCAGATATTGCAATCGTTGCTGCTATTTATGTCGTTTTGACTGTCACACCGCCCCTAAATGCAATCAGCTATGGTGCTTATCAGTTCCGTATTTCAGAAATGATGAACTTTATGGCTTTTTACAATCCCAAGTACATCATCGGAGTTACCATCGGTTGTATGATTGCTAATTTCTTTAGCTTCGGACTACTAGATGTCTTTGTTGGTGGCGGATCAACCTTGGTATTCCTCAGTTTAGGTGTTTGGCTTTTTGCAAAATACAGCAAGGATTACCTCTTTAACGGATTGATTCGAAAAGATCATTTCTCCTTTTCAATCCTCTTTTCAATTTCCATGTTTACTATCGCTGCAGAGTTAAATATTGTAGCAGAATTACCATTCTTCCTTACTTGGTTTACAACAGGAATCGGTGAATTTGCCTCATTGATTATTGGAGCGATTATTATCGGTAAAATTGGTCGTCGAATCGATTTAAGCAAATAGAAGAAGACAAGCTAGGTAGCCGTAGCCTTTACCTGGCTTTTTCTTATAGAAAATTTCTAAGGAAACTTGACAAGTTTTTCTGATTATAGTATACTTCTTAAGTAAGCTGATTTAGCTCAGTTGGCAGAGCGCATCCATGGTAAGGATGAGGTCGCCGGTTCAATCCCGGCAATTAGCATGAAATTTACAGGGAAACTCTTGAACACAAGAGTTTTTTCTTATGCTCGCGAGAAAAATTTCTTATTGACAAAACCACTTATTTCTAGTAATATAATAGATGCGATGAGTCGATAGGTAGTCTTCGGACTACTATTGAGAATAAGGAGGTCATAACGCAGGAGCGGACCTTGATGAGTTGTGTGAACCTGCTCAT
>CAUPXP010000044.1:0-8453 GCA_963515455.1 Streptococcus mitis
AGTGCTGGAATTGTGACATTTTTACTAACTTTAGTAGGAATTCCGGCCTTTATCCAATTTTATAGAAAGGCGCAAATTACAGGCCAGCAGATGCATGAGGATGTTAAACAGCACCAGGCAAAAGCTGGGACTCCTACAATGGGGGGACTTGTTTTCCTCATTGCTGCAGTTGTGGTGAGTTTCCTCGTCGCTCTTTTTTCGAAACAATTGACCAATAATGTTGGTATGATTTTGTTTATTTTGGTCTTGTATGGCTTGGTTGGTTTTTTAGATGACTTTCTCAAGGTCTTCCGAAAGATCAATGAGGGGCTAAACCCCAAACAGAAATTGGCTCTTCAGCTGCTAGGTGGCGTCATTTTCTACCTTTTTTATGAGCGTGGGGGCGATATGCTTTCAGTCTTTGGTTACCAAGTGCATCTAGGGATTTTCTATATTCTTTTCGCCCTTTTCTGGCTAGTTGGTTTTTCAAACGCAGTCAACTTGACTGACGGCATTGACGGTCTGGCTAGTATTTCAGTCGTGATTAGTTTGTCTGCCTATGGAGTTATTGCCTATGTGCAAGGTCAGATGGATATTCTTCTAGTGATTCTTGCCATGATTGGTGGTTTGCTTGGTTTCTTTGTCTTTAACCATAAGCCTGCTAAGGTCTTTATGGGGGATGTGGGAAGTTTAGCTCTCGGTGGAATGCTGGCAGCTATCTCTATGGCCCTCCACCAAGAATGGACTCTCTTGATTATCGGAATTGTTTATGTTTTTGAAACAACTTCAGTCATGATGCAAGTCAGTTATTTCAAAATGACTGGTGGCAAACGTATTTTCCGCATGACGCCTGTGCATCACCATTTTGAGCTTGGAGGATTGTCTGGTAAAGGAAATCCATGGAGCGAGTGGAAGGTTGACTTCTTCTTTTGGGGAGTGGGACTTCTAGCAAGTCTCTTGACCCTAGCAATTTTGTATTTGATGTAAGAATGGCACCCTGATGTTTCAGGGTGTTTTTGCTTTTTAAAAAATATTGGTCAATTAAAGTCAAATCCCTTGACCTTTTCTGACTAATGTAGTATATTATGAACGTAAGGTAAATGAAAGCCTTACTCGAACACTTATACTCAATGAAAATCAAAGAGCAAACTAGGAAGCTAGTCGCAGGTTGCTCAAAACACTGTTTTGAGGTTGCAGATAGAGCTGACGTGGTTTGAAGAGATTTTCGAAGAGTATTATTTAAAGTAAAATAGAAAGAGGTGTGTCTATGTTTAATCTAGAAATCTTCAGAAGTAAAGATAGTCTACTCCTGCTTGAAAAAGAAAAACCAGAAATAGTACCTAGAGTAGCCATTTAGCTAGTCTAAATTTTTTAAAACAAAGGTCAAAGATAGTCAATGTCAGTGATCATAACTAAGTAAACAAAAAGAGGTAAAGAATATGAACAACAACTTTAATAATTTTAACAACATGGATGATCTATTTAACCAATTGATGGGTGGTATGCGAGGATACAGTTCTGAAAATCGTCGCTACTTGATTAATGGACGTGAAGTCACACCTGAGGAATTTGCTCACTATCGTGCAACTGGCCAATTGCCAGGAAATGCAGAAGTTGATGGTCAAATGCCACAACATACGTCAGGTATGAAACAAGACGGTGTCCTTGCTAAACTGGGTCGAAACTTAACAGCAGAAGCGCGTGAGGGCAAGCTGGATCCAGTCATCGGACGAAACAAGGAAATTCAAGAGACATCTGAAATCCTCTCACGCCGTACCAAGAACAATCCTGTTTTAGTCGGAGATGCAGGTGTTGGTAAGACAGCAGTTGTCGAAGGCTTGGCACAAGCCATTGTGAACGGTGATGTTCCAGCTGCTATCAAGAACAAGGAAATTATTTCCATTGACATCTCAGGTCTTGAGGCTGGTACTCAATATCGTGGTAGCTTTGAAGAAAACGTTCAAAATTTAGTCAATGAAGTAAAAGAAGCGGGAAATATCATTCTCTTCTTTGATGAAATTCATCAAATTCTCGGTGCTGGTAGCACTGGTGGAGACAGTGGTTCTAAAGGGCTTGCGGATATTCTCAAGCCAGCTCTCTCTCGTGGAGAATTGACAGTGATTGGGGCAACAACTCAAGACGAATACCGTAACACCATCTTGAAGAATGCAGCTCTTGCTCGTCGTTTCAACGAAGTCAAGGTCAATGCTCCTTCAGCAGAGGATACTTTTAAAATCCTTCAAGGAATTCGTGATCTCTATCAACAACACCACAATGTTATCTTGCCAGATGAAGTCTTGAAAGCAGCAGTGGATTATTCTGTACAATACATTCCTCAACGTAGCTTGCCAGATAAGGCTATTGACCTTGTCGATGTAACGGCAGCTCACTTGGCAGCTCAGCATCCTGTAACAGATGTGCATGCTGTTGAACGTGAAATTGAGGCAGAAAAAGACAAGCAAGAAAAAGCAGTTGAGGCGGAAGATTTTGAAGCAGCTCTCAACTATAAAACACGCATTGCAGAATTGGAAAAGAAAATCGAAAACCACACAGAAGATATGAAAGTGACTGCAAGTGTCAACGATGTGGCTGAATCTGTAGAACGAATGACGGGTATTCCAGTGTCACAAATGGGAGCATCAGATATCGAACGTTTGAAAGATATGGCTCATCGCTTGCAAGATAAGGTAATCGGCCAAGATAAGGCAGTTGAAGCTGTAGCCCGTGCCATCCGTCGTAACCGTGCTGGTTTTGATGAAGGTAATCGCCCAATTGGTAGCTTCCTCTTTGTAGGACCTACTGGGGTTGGTAAGACGGAACTTGCTAAGCAATTGGCACTGGATATGTTTGGAACCAAGGACGCAATCATCCGTTTGGATATGTCTGAATACAGTGACCGCACAGCTGTTTCTAAGCTAATTGGTACCACAGCAGGTTATGTGGGCTATGATGACAATAGCAATACCTTGACAGAACGTGTTCGTCGCAATCCATACTCTATCATTCTCTTGGATGAAATTGAAAAGGCTGATCCTCAAGTCATTACCCTTCTCCTCCAAGTTCTAGATGATGGTCGTTTGACAGATGGTCAAGGAAATACAGTAAACTTCAAGAACACTGTCATTATTGCGACCTCAAATGCTGGATTTGGCTATGAAGCCAACTTGACAGAAGATGCGGACAAACCAGAATTGATGGACCGTTTGAAACCATTCTTCCGTCCAGAGTTCCTCAACCGCTTTAACGCAGTTATCGAGTTTTCACACTTGACTAAGGAAGACCTTTCTAAGATTGTGGACTTAATGTTAGCTGAAGTCAACCAAACCTTGGCTAAGAAAGACATTAATTTGGTAGTCAGTCAAGCGGCTAAAGACTATATCACAGAAGAAGGTTATGATGAAGTCATGGGTGTTCGTCCACTCCGTCGTGTGGTTGAACAAGAAATTCGTGATAAGGTGACAGACTTCCATTTGGATCACCTAGATGCCAAACACCTAGAAGCAGATATGAAAGATGGTGTTTTAGTCATTCGTGAAAAAGCCTAAGAGAAAATTTTGAGAATAAAAAGAAGAGACTGGATAAAAGATTTTGGATTTTATACTCAATAAAAACAAAATAAGAACTAGAGAGTGACTCCATTATAGAAATTTCAATTTTTGAGAATAATGGGCATAAATAGATAAAACAAAAAAGCGAATAAAACAGAATTCTGATTTTCAGAAAACTAGTTTATTCGTTTTTTTTATTTACGCTTATCTATCTTGGCTTAATTCAAGTATTTCCATCACCTTATGAACAATCATCTTATGCTGTGGGTGTTTCTGAATCTTCAATAACAGTTCCATCATTTCTGTATCTTGTGGCACAGAATGTAGAATATCTCCCATAGCTTTAACCTCTGTGATAAGTCTCGCTATTTATCTTATAGGTTAAGGGGACATATTTTTATTTACTTTAGTTAAAAATAATTTAAAAAAGATTAACTGAAGTATATTTATTTGTGGTATAATTAGGGTAGTGTTTAACAATGTTTTAAACATAAATATAAACAGGAGGCTTTTTATGAAAATATAGGTGATATTATTTAGTTTATGTTACAATTATCTACGATTTATATTTAAGTAATTGAGTCTAAATAACTTTCTTATTGCTTGAAGTAAATTATGAAATAAAGGAGTATTTAAAGTGAAAAAGAAAAACACAATGATTACAGCTTTTATAGCACTATTTATAGTCTTTGCTGGTATTAAGTCTGTAGAAGCTAAACCTAGCGAAGAGAGCTTAAGACTTCTTGTAATGAACTTTTCTAAAACTCTAGAAGATAGAGATGATTATAAGTATGTAGGAGATGTTGCTACAAATCGTTTTGGAGTCTTCTACTGGGGTAAAACTGGGGAACTTGCTTGGTATCACCCTGAAACAGGAAAAGTGATAGACCCTGTTGTTGATGGCAAAGAGATTTCAGAAATAACTCATCAAAATTTTAACTATGGTGTAAAAAAAGTAACACAATCTTTCTTTCCTGAAGATGAATCGCCAACACAAGAAGATACAGCCTATGCTATGTATATTGCTGAAAAAAATAGATACGGTGGCTATATAGAACAAAACTATGACGGTTATAGTTCAAATACTGTTGAACAGATTAAAAAAGGACTGAAAAAAGATAGAAATGAGTATCTAAAACGACAAAATAAAAATTTAGATGAGTTTGTAGAAAAATTATCTAAGACAGGTTACGAAGATTTAGTATACATAGGAGATGTTGCTAGTGACTTGCATAGAGGAATATTCTACTGGGGTAAGACTGGAGAACTTGCTTGGTATCACCCTGAAACAGATATGGTACTAGACCCTATTGCTGATGGGCGAGAAATTGCAAAAATCTCTGAATATAGGTACGGAGGTATGGAAGCTGGAGATTTTAGCTATGCTAGGTATATCGCTGAATTAAATAAGCGTAAAGGATATAATACTCTTAAAAAGATTAAAGTAGGAATCAAGAAACAGCCTAAGAGTGATACTACAGTTAAAGCTGAAGAAGTTCTTACTAAGAAATCTGAAGAACCATTGAAAAAACAAGAGACTGAACTGAAGGAAAAGAAAGAAGAAAAGTCTACTACACAGAATGAAATTAAGGTAGAAGAAAATAAGGATAAAAAATCTGAAGAAAAACCTACTACACAGAAACAAGGTTGGATACAAGAAAATGGTAAATGGTTCTACTATGGCCAATCAAACAACAAACAATCTGGCTGGGTTCAAGTAAACGGTGCATGGTATTACCTAGCACAAGATGGAGAAATGAAGACAGGTTGGTTAAATCAAGGAGGCTCTTGGTACTATCTTACTGATTCAGGCTCTATGAAAACTGGTTGGCTTAATCAATCTGGTACATGGTACTACTTAAACAGTTCAGGTTCTATGCAGACTGGATGGCTTAGCCAAGGTGGTACTTGGTATTACCTCACTGAATCAGGTTCTATGAAAACTGGTTGGTATCAAGTTAGCACTAAATGGTATTACTCTTATAGCTCAGGAGCATTAGCAGTTA
Organism: Streptococcus mitis; assembly: GCA_963515455.1. Classification (GTDB taxonomy): domain Bacteria; phylum Bacillota; class Bacilli; order Lactobacillales; family Streptococcaceae; genus Streptococcus; species Streptococcus mitis_DN. The sequence continues at coordinate 5,534 of CAUPXP010000044.1, forward strand.
GCACAACAGTTGACGGTTATACTGTAAATGCTAATGGGGAATGGATTTAGTAACACGTTTTTTAAAGTAATAGATAAGCACTGGATACTCAGATTCAGTGCTTTCTTTTTTCTTTTTGTTTTTTAATCGACCTCTTCAACAAAGAAAAAACATTCTAAAATTACAACCTATACCTCATTCCTTATCTGAATAACGTAACCGTCTACGATTAGATAGATTTAGTATAAATTACACTTTAGGTGCTTTTTAATTTATCACTAGCTATCTTGGCTTAATTCAAGTATTTCTATCACCTTATGAACAATCATCCTATGCTGTGGGTGTTTCTGAATCTTCAATAACAGTTCCATCATTTCTGTATCTTGTGGCACAGAATAAGGTAAGAAAAAATCACTCAATGAAACTTCTAAAGCATCAACAATCTTCACAAAAGTTTCCAAAGAGATATTTCTGTGATTATTTTCTATCTGACTGATATAAGGAACGCTTAGATTTGTTCTTTCTGCTAATTCTTGCTGTGTAATCTTCTTTGAAACTCGTAAGTCTCGTATCTGATTACTTATATTTTCTAATATATCATCCATTCCTTCACCCTCTATGTTAAATCTACTATCTATCTTATAGATTAAACAATCAGGTTTACATTCTCTATAGTTTAATATTTGTTAAAAATATATTCTATTGTTAAAATTTGTGTGATATAATTATAACTATTAGGAAATATTTCTTTTATTTCATTAAATAAAGTTAAACATCAGGAGGTTATATATGTTTAAAAAATTTAAGGAATTGAGCAAAGAACAAAAGATTATAGGTAGTATTGTACTATTGCTTATCCTCATTTTGTTCTTCACACTATTAACTAGCGGTAGCACTAAACATTCACAAGTTCAAACTAAAGCTAATGATTCTGTCAAACAGTCTTCACAAGTTAAACAGTCTAGTTCTTCTTCCTATACATCATCATCTAGTAGTGAAACTAGCTCTAAAATAGAGAAATGGTCTCCAACTGGACATATAGCTGTAGACGCTTATCTAAATACACCACAGATTAAAATTATACTGCGAGCCAAAGCAGTGAGGGAGATAGCACACAAACTCTCTAACACAGATAAACTCTACGAAGTTGAAGCCGAGGTAATTGGGATTGAAGAAAAAGATGAATACCGTGAGTACAACATAACAGGCAAGACGCTTCTTATCCGTACACCTGAATCACTAGCTGTGAAAATAAATGAACTTATGGTCTATACAGGAAACACAGTATCTATAGAGAAATATGATTCAATCGGTAAAGGCTCGTTAGTAATCAGTGAAGTGAGAAAAACAGAAAAAGCACAAGAAGAGGAAAAAGCAAGTATCGAAGCCTCTAAATCAAAAGAGGAAGAAAATAAAGCATCTTCACGAGTAAAAGAGCAAGAACAAGCCTCGTCTCACACTACAACTAGTCCTACACAATCGTCTACGCCTACTCCACAATCAAATTTAAGACCGTTCAAAAACTGTAAGGAAGCACGCAAAGCAGGACGTGTAAACATACCTGCTAGTGACCCACAATACGGTCCATGGTTAGATAGAGACAAAGACGGATACGGATGTGATGAATAGTAAAAAAGTTCTTATTCTACTGTCACTATTACTTGTTATAATTGTCACATTCACAGCATACTTAACCACTCTGCCACAAACAGACTACCAGATAGCTGTAAACAGACTACAAAAGATAAGTTTAGAGGCTGTGGAACAAAAAATACAACATCAAGAAAGCTTTTACCTATACACAGGGAGAGAGAGTTGCCCATATTGTCAAGAATTTGCTCCAAAGCTTGCGGAAGCAGTAGATAAAACTGAGACAACTGTGTATTACTTGGATAGTGAGCATATAGATAAGACTAGTTGGAATAACTTTAAAATAACCATAGGATTCAAAACAATACCCAATCTCACCTACTTCACAAATGGTATAGTATATGACATATTACCGAAAGCAAGTCAAGCTAGCGTTGAAGTGATTGAATCATTTGTAAGTAAGTACAAATATCTAAGGCAAAAATGAGAAGCGATGAACATATAGATTTTAGTGTGAGCTCAGAACCTATGGGAGCTGCAATGGGAATATATCCCTCTGAAACAAGTATACCTATGAAACGATTTGAGAATAACCAAATGGTATCAATCGAAGACCCAACTGATAAAAGTAAAACTAGAATTATCATTACTCAAACACATCCATCTGATGAAAAAGCTGTCTACTATAAAATAGATTCAATCAAAATTAACTTTGATTGAAAATAATGGCATAAAAGAGAATTAGGTGAAGTGGTTTAGATTTGTTTAGTTCCTATTTAGAAAATCTTTCCACAATAAAACGCATAATATCAAGATTTTTAACACTTGATACTATGCGTTTTTCTGGTTTTAAAGACTTTTTTGCCTAGCCTCTTTTTTACGTTTAAATCACATGACGTTCAAAGGCATCATCTGAAATTCCTTGCTCCAAGATGAGTTTTGCCCATTCTTTAGCAGAGAAGAGGCTGTGATCCTTGTAGTTACCGCAAGATTCGATGGTTGTTCCAGGTACATCTTCCCAAGTAGTAGTTTCAGCGATTTCCTTGAGCGAATCCTTGATAACAGCCGCAATTTCAGCGCTGGTGTGGCGCCCCCACATAATCATATGGAAGCCTGTGCGGCAACCAAATGGTGAACAGTCAATCATGCCGTCGATGCGGGTACGGATGAGTTTGGCCAAGAGGTGCTCGATAGTGTGAAGGCCAGCAGTAGGGATAGAGTCTTCATTGGGTTGTACCAAGCGAATATCATAATTGGAGATGATGTCTCCTTTTGGTCCAGTTTCTTCCCCAATCAAGCGAACATAGGGTGCTTTAACAATGGTGTGGTCAAGTTCAAAACTTTCAACAAT
>CAUPXP010000045.1:0-8338 GCA_963515455.1 Streptococcus mitis
CAGTTGTGGATGGAATTGTGGCGGATAAGTTGACCTTCTTCCTTATGGAAAATGGTGAATTGGCTTCTAACCTCATCCGCAAGGCTATCAAGGCGCGTGATGCTCGTGAAGCGGCACGTAAGGCGCGTGATGAAAGCCGAAATGGTAAGAAAAATAAGAAAGATAAGGGCTTGCTGTCTGGGAAATTGACCCCAGCCCAATCTAAGAATCCTGCTAAGAATGAACTCTATCTGGTCGAAGGTGATTCTGCCGGTGGCTCTGCCAAACAAGGTCGTGACCGCAAGTTCCAGGCTATTCTACCTCTTCGTGGTAAGGTTATCAATACAGCCAAGGCCAAGATGGCGGATATTCTCAAAAATGAAGAAATCAATACCATGATTTATACCATCGGTGCGGGTGTCGGAGCAGACTTCTCCCTTGAAGATGCCAACTATGACAAGATCATTATCATGACCGATGCGGATACTGACGGTGCCCATATCCAGACCTTGCTCTTGACATTTTTCTACCGTTACATGCGTCCGCTAGTCGAGGCAGGACATGTCTATATCGCCCTTCCGCCTCTTTACAAGATGTCAAAAGGTAAAGGCAAGAAAGAAGAAGTGGCCTACGCTTGGACGGACGGAGAGCTAGAAGAACTCCGTAAGCAGTTCGGTAAAGGCGCTACCCTCCAACGCTACAAAGGTCTTGGTGAGATGAATGCCGACCAGCTCTGGGAAACAACCATGAATCCAGAAACCCGTACCCTTATCCGTGTTACCATTGAAGACCTAGCCCGCGCCGAACGTCGTGTCAATGTCCTCATGGGCGACAAGGTCGAACCACGACGTAAGTGGATTGAAGACAATGTCAAGTTTACGCTGGAAGAAGCGACAGTGTTTTAATGAAAGAAAATAATATGTTAGTAAACTGGAAATTAGAGTCGGATGTGAATGACTATGTGAAAAAGCAGTTTGAAAATCTTGGTTTGAAAAAATTGCAGGATTATAATGAAGAATCTGCTATGAGTGCTTATCTCAAAGAGGCGCTTAAGGGAGCGGCTAAGACGCAAACTAAGACTAATTTTGGAAAACCAGATTTTCATATTGAAAAATACAAACAAGTTCCTATCTTGATTGAAAACAAACTCAAATTATCTAAGCTAGTTGCTCAAACAAAGGACGGTATTAAGTTTGATGATAAATCAATTAGTGATTTTGCGGTGAATGGGGCTTTGCATTATGCGAGGGCAGTTATTGATAGTGGTAAATATCATGAAGCCGTCGCAGTTGGTGTTGCAGGTGATAACGAAGAAAATGTGACTATCAAAGTTTATTATGTCTTTGGTTCTGCTCCTAATGCCTATAAAGAGCTATCAAAGGTAACGACTTTTGATTTTTTGGAAAATGAGTCCACCTTTGAGACATTCTACAAAGATGCTGTCTTGAGCGAAGAAGAAAAACACCAAATTCTGATTGATAGTCAAGCGACTTTGCAAGGCTATGCTAAAAAGCTCAATAAATTGATGCACAACCATAATATCACAGCTCCTCAACGGGTGCTTTATGTGTCTGGTATGCTATTATCTATGCAGGATATCGTAGATTGTAAAGGCAACAAGGTTGATGAGGGCTTAATACCTGATGATTTAAAGGGTGTACAGTCTGAAACCAAGCGTGATGGTAAGAAAGTAGTTGATCAAATCAAGGCTTTCCTAGATGAACGTGAAATCAATGAGGATAAGAAAACTCTCATGTTGGCTTCTTTTGGAGAAATTTCCAAAGATAGCCAGCGTGACGAGTTGATCACCAATGACAAAGAAGTAGCACAACTTCTCCCTCAAAAGGAAACTTCTGTTACCAAGCAAATCTTCACTTTTATCTATGAGAATATTTTCAAGTCCATTGATGGTTTGGGTGGACATATCGATATTATGGGGGAAATGTACTCTGAGTTTCTCAAGTACGCTTTGGGAGATGGAAAAGAAATTGGTATTGTCCTGACCCCTCCTTATGTTACCAAAATGATGGCGCAAATTCTGGGGATAACAAGTGAGAGCAAGGTTATGGATTTGGCGACTGGTTCGGCTGGTTTCCTCATTTCAGCGATGGAGTTGATGATAGATCATGCAAATATCAGTTTTGGGAAGGGGACTTCTCGAGCTAACGAGGAGATTGCGAAGCTCAAGAAAGATAACTTGCTAGGAATAGAACTTAATGCAGAGATGTATACCTTAGCGACAACCAATATGATTCTTCGTGGAGATGGGTCTAGTCGAATTGAAAAAGGTTCAGCCTTTAATCGTCCTGAGAGTCTATTTACGGATTTTAAAGCTAATCGTGTTTTGCTGAATCCACCTTTCTCTTATGAAGAAAATGGTCTTCCTTTTATAGCTTATGGTTTGGATAAGATGGAGCGTGGTGGCCTAGGTGCCATTATCATTCAAGATAGTGCTGGTTCTGGTAAGGCAACAAAGACAGCTAAAGCTATTTTGAAAAAGCATACCCTACTTGCCTCTATCAAAATGCCCGTTGACCTTTTTGTTCCCATGGCAGGTGTCCAGACTTCTATCTATATTTTTAAGGCTCATGAGGCACATGATTACGACCAGACGGTTAAATTTATTGACTTTAGAAATGACGGTTTTAAACGTGCTAAGCGAGGTATTTCAGAGGTTGATAATCCTATCCAGCGTTACCAAGATGTGATTAAAATTTATAAGGCTGGAAAGAGAGCGGAAGTGAGTAAAGAACTTTGGGATTTAGATGCTATCTTTATTGAGGACTTTATCACTGACAAGGGTAATGATTGGAATTTCGAACAGCACCAGATCATTGATACAAAACCAACCTTGAACGATTTTAAAAAGACTGTTGCTGACTACTTAGCTTGGGAAGTGGAACAACTCCTGAAAAACAAGGGGGAAGATAGCTCAAAAAAAGCCTAAGCCCTCGCCTTCAAAAATTGGAAGAGGAATTTGAAGCAAATGGGGGCGAGTGGAGAGAGTATCGGATAGGAGATTTATTTGGTAATATTGTTCAGGGTTCCCGTCTAACGAAAGCAGATCAGATAGATGGCCTTTTACCATTTGTGATGGCAGGAGTGACTAATACGGGTGTCGTTAGACATATTGGGAATAAGATGACTATTTTTCCAAAAAATTCTCTGACTATTGATATTTTTGGAAATGTTTTTTATCGAAATTATGAATTTAGCGCATCAGATGATGTGGGTGTCTACTGGAATGACGAAGAGTATAGTGAACACTCCATGTTATTTTTAGCATCTTCAATTCAAAAATCTTTAGTTGGTAAATTTGATTTTGGAAATAAGCTACGCTCTTCTAAATCTCATGACCTCCTAGTTAAACTTCCAACTCTCAATAACAAATTAGCATTTTCATACATGGAAAGCTACATCAAAGCGCTCGAGTCTGAACGCATCGAGACGCTCGAGTCTTATCTAACTGTAACAAATCTTAGGGATTATCATCTTACAAAAAATGATGAAAAAGTACTTGACAAGTTTGCAAAACTTTCCGATACTAAGAGTAGAGTAGAGTAGAGGAGTTGGAGGTATTCCAACTTTCTCAGGTCTTTAACTTATCCAGTAGTAAAAAGAAATTCAATGCAAATATGATTGAGTTTGGAGGAAAGTTTCCTTATGTAGCTCGTGGAGATAGTAACAATGGGATTCGAGGTTATATTACAGAGAGTGAAGAATTTCTCAATCCTGCCAACACAATTAGTTTTGGTCAAGATACGGCAACGATGTTTTATCAAAAAGAACCCTATTTCACAGGAGATAAAATTAAGGTATTGCGCACTAAAGAAGTAGAATTGGATAGGTATAAAGCTCTTTATTTAATTACTTCATTAAGAAAGAGTTTCTCTACATTTAGTTGGGGAAGTAGCTCTTTTAATGAAAAAGTATTAAAAGAGACAGATGTTAAGCTTCCTATCAAAAATAATCAAATCGACTATACATTTATGTCTGACTTTGTTCGAGCAGTGGAGAAATTAGTTATCAAGGATTTAGTCATCTGGGCTGACAAAAAAATTGCTGCGACTAAGGAAGTAGTAGCAAGATAGTTCAGTATATCTGTCCTTTTTAGGGAGTAGCTGTCCTGACTTTTAGGCAGCTTTTCCTTAAAAAGGACAAGTTGAGTTTTGATAACAGCTGTTTATTTACAACTTACAAAAAGTTTACATTGAAAAAAGTAAGAAGGAGTATCTAGTGAATGGTGAATAAGAAACCTAAAGGAGCTGCAAAGATTAGATTGTTCAAAATAAGTCATGCAGAGTATGGGAAAGTACTTGATGTGTTGGATGCGAAAACATCTATTTTGGATGTAAGAAATATGATTTCTAATAGAGAGCCGGATTATGAGTATTTTATTCCAAAAGTGATATTTTCATTGGACAAAGAGGCTAAGGAAAATGGTTTCTATTTTAGCGGACTCAACGGAGATTTTGCTTACTTACCAAGGGTTACTACAGACATTGTAGAGTTTAAGTTGCCAGATGAACTGAAAGAACATATTGCTAAAGGACACCCTCTTTTCTATACAAAATGGCGTTAATAAGGGGAAATTATGGTATTGGAAAATAAACTAGGCATTACAAACTCAGCCCATCTGGCAGATGCAGAAGAAAAACTGACAAAAAAACAAGCCGCCCTGCTCTTTCAGACAGGAGACTTGTTCAAGATGGAAGTTGGTACATTTTTAGGGCTGTCCGCTATTCACCATTATCTCTTTTCCGGTATCTATGATTTCGCTGGAAAAATCCGTGATGTTAATATTGCAAAGGATAACTTTCAATTTGCCCCCCGTATTTTTTTAGAGCAATCCTTACAGTATATTGACAAACTTCCTCATGACAATTTTGATCAAGTGGTTGATAAGTATGCGGATATGAATATTGCCCATCCTTTCCGTGAGGGGAATGGACGCGCAATGCGGATTTGGCTAGATTGTATGCTTCGTGAAAAGCTGGGTAAGGTGGTAGATTGGAACGCCATTGATAAGGATGAATACCTGAATGCCATGAAGCGTAGTGCAGTATCGACTGGAGAACTCAAGTATTTACTTCTCAATAACTTGACGGATGACCTCAGTCAGACCAGTTTCTTTAAGGGAGTGGATGCTTCATACCACTACGAAGGATACAGTCTTTATCAGACAAGGGAATTATAATATAAAAACTATCCAGTAAGAAGAAGCAGACGCTTGGTAACCTATAAAACGAGAAGGTGCTGACATGAGAGATGAAACAGAAATGCTAGATTTGATTTTACAGACTGCCAAAACTTTACAAGTCAAAGCTGTCGCCATGTCTGGTTCACGGGCAAATCCAAAGGCTCCAAAAGATGAATTTCAAGACTATGATGTGGTCTATGTCGTGGACGATTTAGATAATTTGACGAGTGACCTTTCTTGGCTAGACCAGTTTGGCAAACGCATTATCGAGCAAGAAGTTGGTCTTGGTCAACGTCGTCTCTATCTCATGCTCTTTGAAGATGGGAATCGAATTGATCTAACCCTCTGCCCTAAAGAATACATTCAAGAGTGGGTAGATAGCGAGTCGAAATTCATAGTTTTAGAAGATGAGAAGGGCTTGTTTGAGTCATATTCTCCCAGTCCAAAGCGTTTCTGGATACATCCAGCTACTGAGACAGATTTTAAAAATGCCTGCAATGAATTTTGGTGGGTATCAGCCTACGTGGTCAAAGGAATCTGTCGTAAGCAAGTCATCTACGCGACGGATCATCTCTATGGTATTTGTCAGCAAGAGTTGTTAAAAGTCTTAGCTTGGCAGGTTGCAGCTGATAAGGGGACGGTTGACATCGGCAAGAACTATAAGTATCTCTTTAACTATTTACCTAATGCGAAAGAGAAAGAATTCTCAAATCTTCTTGATTTCTCCAGTTTAGACAAAATCACTCAGTCTCTATTTGCTACGATGCAACTTTTCCACCAAGAAGCTCAATCCCTTGCTCAAAAGCTGGACTTTGACTACGATAAAGAAGTGGCTGAGAAGATGATTGAGTATGCTGAGGAAAGAGTGAAGAAGTTTGGAAATAACTAGAAAAATGAAAAAGCGAGAGGAGAAGACTCATGATTGAAAAAGTGGAACGCCTCATTACAGAGATTAATCGTATTCATCGAGAATATTCTAAAGATTATTTTGAAACGGGTAAGGTGGAAAAAATCAATCTCAAGCATACCTTTTCAAAAGTTCCGACTAAAGCGATTTTGGTCTACCGTCTGAATTTACATGAGTCAATTAATGATTATCTGATGAAAGCGGATGTCCAAGATATTGCCTATGTTTATCGTGTCAAAACTTCTGAGTCTATTTTAGATAAAATTACACGTTTTTCAGAGCGTCAAGAGGGCTATCCTGTGAATTCAATTCTTAATGATATTTTTGGTGCTCGTATGATTTTAAGTTCCAAAGAGATAGCTCAAGTTATGGAGAAACTAGATGATTGGCAAGAGCTGTACGGACTAAAAAACTGGTATTTACGTGATAAAGATGGCTATGTCGGTATTCATATCTATTTTAAAAATAAAAGTAATTTTTACTACCCATGGGAACTCCAACTTTGGGATAAGAAAGATGTAGATAGCAATATCGCCAGTCATATCAAGTATAAACGAGGATTTGTGGAGTAGACTTTCAAGTGGAAATGGCGATACAGGAATTGGATGAAACTCACTTACTCTATATTTTTTCTTTTTCCATAAAAAATACACTACATTCTTCGAAAGAAATTGAACATGCCCTAAATGCTATGTGAAATTCCTTATTAACTGAAGCAACATATTAAATTACAGAAAGGATAGTTTGGTTACTTACGGTAACTGAACATTGGACTAATCCTTTTATCATTACACATACACTACATTCTTTGAAAGGAGTTGAACACGCCCTAAATGATGCGTGAAAAAGATAAATTCTCTGCTGAGCTTGCTTACTTCAAGAATTTTCTATTTTCACTTGATATTTTACGGGCTCTGTATCCTATATGAGTAACATTCAAAATATGTCCCTGGAGGACATCATGGGAGAGCGTTTTGGTCGCTACTCCAAGTATATTATTCAAGATCGTGCTTTGCCAGATATTCGTGATGGGTTGAAGCCGGTGCAACGTCGTATTCTTTATTCGATGAATAAGGATGGTAATACCTTTGACAAGAGCTACCGTAAGTCGGCCAAGTCTGTCGGGAATATCATGGGGAATTTCCACCCACACGGTGATTCTTCTATCTATGATGCCATGGTTCGTATGTCACAGGACTGGAAAAATCGTGAGATTCTAGTTGAAATGCACGGTAATAACGGTTCTATGGACGGAGATCCACCTGCGGCTATGCGTTATACCGAGGCGCGTTTGTCTGAGATTGCAGGCTATCTTCTTCAGGATATCGAGAAAAAGACAGTTCCTTTTGCTTGGAACTTTGACGATACCGAGAAAGAACCGACAGTCTTACCAGCAGCCTTTCCAAACCTCTTGGTTAATGGTTCTACTGGTATTTCGGCTGGTTATGCCACAGATATTCCACCTCATAATTTAGCTGAGGTTATTGATGCGACGGTTTATATGATTGATCATCCAACTGCCAAGGTGGATAAACTCATGGAATTCTTGCCTGGACCAGACTTCCCGACTGGAGGGATTATCCAGGGTCGTGATGAAATCAAGAAGGCCTATGAAACTGGGAAAGGGCGCGTGGTTGTTCGTTCCAAGACTGAGATTGAAAAGTTAAAAGGTGGTAAGGAACAAATCGTTATCACTGAGATTCCTTATGAAATCAACAAGGCTAATCTGGTCAAAAAAATCGATGATGTTCGTGTCAATAACAAAGTTGCAGGTATTGCTGAGGTTCGTGATGAGTCTGACCGTGATGGTCTACGTATCGCTATCGAACTGAAGAAAGATGCAAATACGGAGCTGGTTCTCAACTATCTCTTCAAATACACAGACCTGCAAATCAACTACAACTTTAACATGGTGGCGATTGACAATTTCACGCCTCGTCAGGTTGGGATCGTTCCAATCTTGTCTAGCTATATCGCCCACCGTCGTGAAGTGATTTTAGCGCGTTCACGCTATGACAAGGAAAAGGCTGAGAAACGTCTCCATATCGTCGAAGGTTTGATTCGTGTGATTTCGATTTTGGACGAAGTCATTGCCCTTATCCGTGCTTCTGAGAACAAGGCTGATGCCAAGGAAAACCTCAAAGTTAGCTATGATTTTACGGAAGAACAGGCTGAGGCTATCGTAACCTTGCAACTGTACCGTTTGACCAATACAGACGTAGTTGTCTTGCAGGAAGAAGAAGCAGAACTTC
>CAUPXP010000046.1:0-7848 GCA_963515455.1 Streptococcus mitis
TTGGCAAAACTAATGGCCGCACTCCCATAGACACGAACACCGAGGACCGCTCGACTCAAATCAGCCAGACCCCATTCGTTGGTTTCCAGCATGCCACTATTCCCTGCAATGAGAAAATCTCCAAGTGGTTTTGCTTTAAAGGGAGCTAGGGGCTTATCATTTAGACAAACGGGAAAGGATCCACCACCGTGATAACAATCCCCCTTGACCACATCATAAATCAGGCCAAACTGTCCCTGACCATTCTCAAAATAAGCCATCATAACAGCAAAATCTTCCTGCTGGGCCACAAAATTATTGGTACCATCAATGGGATCAATGACCCAAACCTTGCCCTCTTGAACCGAGGCTCGCAGACACCCTTCTTCAGCACAAATCTTATCCTCAGGATAACGGGACAAAATCTCACCAACCAAGAGTTCCTGAACTTCCTTGTCCAGTCTGGTCACCAAATCTGTTGGAGAGGACTTGGTCTCAACACGCAAGTCTTCCTGCATATGGTCAAGGATGTACTGACCCGCTCTCTTGACAAGCTCTTTGGCAAATTCAAATTTACTTTCCAAGAGAAATCTTTCCTTCCCCTTTTTCCTTGGCAGCCTGAACTGCTCGATAAAGCGAATAGCCACTCACTGTTTCAAATTCTCGTCCCAAACGTTTCTCTTCGCTCTTACTTGGCACAACCGCTTTGAATCCCTTATAGGAATCCAGTAGCTTTTGAGCCTCTACCTTGCCTTCATAGGCAGCTTCAACATCATTAAAAAAAGAAAGCACTGAAGCAAGTTCTTCAGTGCTCCACGACAAATCTAGTGGGTAACTATACTGTTTGTTCATTAACTAATACCAGCTCTCATTCTTGCTTCTTTTAGTTCTTGCTTACGGTAACTACGAGGGAGAAAAGCACGAATCTCATCTTCATTAAAACCGATCTGCATGCGTTTGGCATCAATAATAATGGGACGACGCAAAAGACTAGGATACTGCTCAATCAAATGAAGCAATTCCGATACCGAAATACTCTCTACATCAATATTCAATTTTTGAAAAATTTTTGAACGAGTTGAAATGATGTCATCAGTACCATTTTCGGTCAAGGAAAGGATGTGTTGCAATTCTTTTCTTGTTAAAGGACTGGTCATAATATTGTGTTCCACAAAGGGAACCTTATGTTTTTCTAACCAGGCCTTAGCCTTACGACATGATGTACAGCTCGGTGATAGAAATAGTGTAATCATGCTTTTCTCTTCTTATCTATACTTTGCTAATTCTATTATACAAAAAAATAAAGCGCTTGACTAGGGATTTTTAGAAAAAAAAGCCTATTTTTCAAGAAAAATAGACTGTTCGCGAACGATTGATACAATTGGATTTGCTTAATTCACTCTTAAGGATAGCTTTAAATCATATACATTTTTATATATACAAATTAAAAACAGCTTTCGTTTCACTTCCTACAACTTTTCAGATAAAGATAGGCAAAGAAGCTTTCATAGAGGGCAAAAAAGAGGAGGAAGGCATGAAGGAAAAAGGTCTCTGGCAAAATCAGAATAACAGGATCCTTGGCTGGGTCAAAAAGCCAAGTATCATCTCCCACAAAGAGAATTTGATGGAAAAGAGTAAAGAATTGGTCAAATCCAATCAAAACTCCCCCAAGTCCAATCATCACAGGCAAGACTACTAGAGCCAAAAGCCCTTTACTAAATAGAGATAAAAAGCCCTTTTTCATAATCCCTTTGACAAAGACATAGAAACTTGGCAGTGTCACTAGAGCTACTAGCTGAACCAAATGAAAGAGGTCCTTGACCACCGCAAAGTGGTGCAGACCAGCTACTGACGAACGAAAATCTGGCATCTCTAGGACCTGACTAAAAGGATTGGTCAGATAATTCATCAAAATATGAAAGTTGTATTGAATGGTTTCTGATTTTAGATAAACTCGATCCGTCAAACTAAACCACTTGATTTCCAGCGGATAAAAAATCCAAGCCAAATAAATGGTCAGAAGGATAGAAAGAGAGAAGAGAAAGAGCATAGAGCCCCAAAAGGTCAGTTTAGTTTTCATCAAAATCCCACTCCGCAAGGCTAGAAACCACATGAGTTGGTGCGATTGGCAGGTCTGCTACTTCTTCTGCCTTGGTAAAACCTGTCGTCACCAAGAGCGTTGGAATGCCATTGTCAATCCCTGCTCGGATATCTGTCAGATAGTTGTCCCCGACCATGATTAACTCTTCACGTTCCAAACCTAAATGCTCAACCGCCTTGTCCATAATGATGGCATTTGGTTTCCCGATATAAACAGGCTTCACTCGTGTTGCCACTTCAAGAAGGGTAATCAGTGAACCAGCACCTGGCAAAAGACCGCGTTCTGTCGGGATGTTGAGGTCAGGGTTGGTTCCGATAAAATGAGCTCCCTTTTGGATAGCTAGAGTTGCTGTCGCAAATTTTTCATAGTCGACTTGCCAGTCCAATCCTACTACTACATAGGCAGGATTTTCCTTGTCTTCGACATAACCAGCCGCCTTGATGGCTTCCTTAAGCCCTGCTTCTCCAATAACATAGACAGTCTTTTCCAGTCCCAAGTCATTCATATAGTCGATAGTTGCCAAAGTCGCTGTGTAGACAGTCGATAGGGGCGTATCGATATTAAAATTCTGAGCCAACATCTCCTGAACACTCTCTGGAGTGCGGGTTGTATTGTTGGTCACAAAGAGATAGGGAATGTCCCGCTTTTGCAATTCATGGACAAAAGCCTCTCCAGATGGGATTCTGTCTTTCCCCTTATAAATAGTTCCGTCTAAATCAATTAAATAGCCTTTGTATTTCATACTTTCTCCCTAATCCTTTTTTATTTCTTGCCAAGTGATGATAGCTTGGGCATTGGTAGCACCGTCGCTTGTAATCTCATGCTTGCTTTTCAGTCCAGTCCGTTCAACAGCCGATGTAATAACCCCACCTGGTCGAACTTCCTTGACATACTTGAGATTGATTTTCTTGGGAATATATTGGGTCAAAAAGTCCGCTCCCATGATCTCAAAAATCCAGTCCAAGTATTTACTGTTATTGACATGGCCATTCATATCCAAATCGTAAAAACGAACATGGTAATCCTTGCTGATTGGCTCGTTCAATGACTCATACTTTGGCCCACGGATAAGCTTTTTATCAAAATCAGACTGATACGGAGCCACAATCTCAGGTTCGACAGCATGGACTTTTCGACTGTCTCGATCCATGAGAACAAAGGTCGCCATCATGTGTATAAGGTCCTGACCTGCTTCATCATAAATAGTAAAGCGACGGTAGCAAAAAAGTCGATTGTAGCTCAAAGCTTCCGTTTCGATGGTGATTTCTTCCGCAAAACGAGGCAAACGAGCCACCTCAATATCATAATCTGTGATAATCCAGACCAGATTATAGTTTTCTAAAATGGCCTTATCACTAACTCCCAGTTCAATCGACTGCATCCCTGAAACTTGCAGGGACAGCAAAATCACATCTGGAAGTTTGATATGACCATTCATATCAGCCATATCAAAAGGAATTTTCATTTTCATTTGATAAGTTAAGCCCATCATCCTACTCCAAAATAAATCGTTCTGCTACGGTGTCTCCCAAAAAGAGACCTCTTTTTGTCATGCGCACGCGATCACCCTCTATTTGCATGAGACCTTGTTGAATCAAATCTCTGACGATTTCTCCATAAAGTCCATCGAAAGACCGTCCAAATTTTTCCTCAAATCGCACCATGGAAACCCCTGATTTCTTGCGGAGTCCCAAGAACATTTCTTCTTCCATTTGCTCTTTTTGGCTCAGGTGCTCTTCTGTAATACGCGCATTGCCTTCCTCAACTGCACTGAGATAATGACGAATCGGACCATGATTTTTATAGCGCACTCCATTAACATAGCCAGACGCCCCAGCACCGATGCCATAGTATTCAGCATTGTCCCAATACATGAGATTGTGGCGACTTTCAAAACCAGGCTTTGAGAAATTGGAAATCTCATAATGCTCAAAACCAGCTCGCTCCAGCTCTGCGATGATGTACTCAAACATCTCCGCTTCCAGTTCCTCCTTAGGCAGAGGTAATTTCCCACGTCGCATACGGTTCATAAAGACCGTATGGTTTTCTAAAATCAAACTATACAAACTCATATGGGGAATATCCAGTCCAATGGCCTTAGCCACATTTTCCTTGACCTGCTCCATTGTCTGGCCAGGCAGCGCATAAATCAAATCAATGGATATATTGTCAAAACCAGCCAGTTTCAGACGGTCGATATTTTCATAAATATCCTTCTCCAAATGACTGCGCCCAATCTTTTTCAGCATCTTATCATCAAAGGTCTGTACACCTAGCGAAACACGATTGACAGCCGAGTTTTTCAAAACAGCTATCTTATCTGCATCCAAGTCGCCTGGATTAGCTTCAATGGTCAACTCTTCCAAGACAGACAAGTCCAAGTTTTTAGTCAAGCCCTTCAATAACACCTCCAGTTGAGAAGCTGACAAAGCTGTCGGTGTGCCGCCACCGATATAGAGGGTTCGCAACTTTTGAATATCATAAGAACGAAACTCTTCTAACAGATGTTCCAAATAGCTGTCGACTGGCTGATTCTTAATAAAAACCTTTGAAAAGTCACAATAATAACAAATCTGAGTACAAAACGGGATGTGCACATAGGCTGACGTTGGTTTTCTCTGCATAGTACTTATTATACCACAAAAGCGAACAATACTTAGAATTCCCTTTAGCAAAATCCTAGCATTGTTCGCTTTCTTTATCTATACATTCTTTTTATTTTATGACGAACACGATTCCCAGAACCAATCTAGTTTGTCTTTACAATACAAAAGAATGAATGTTCATTTGACTAAATTTTTAGTCTTCTTTTTTCTTTCTAAGAGCAAGTCCGAGACCGCCTAGCATACCAAGAAGTCCTAGAGATGCAAGAGTCGCATTTGATTCTGTTCCTGTATTTGGTAATACATTTTGAGAATCATTTGACTTAGCTCCATTATCAATAGTATCTGTAGTACCTTCATGAGTTGCATTCGGAGTAACTGCATTTGGAGTTGGAGTAGCTGGTGCTGGTGTATCTTGACCAGAACCTCCATTAGCATCAGGTGCGACTGGTATTTCTACCTTAGTTCCTGGTTTGCCATTTCCTTTGTCGTACTCTGGTGTGTAGATGTCCTTGTCTTTCTCTCTAACCGTTACTTCTACTGGAACGATATCTTTTGAGCCATCTGGGTAAGTTACTTTAGCAACCGCATTTCCAACATTACCTTTTGTAGCTGTTGATGGTTTACTTACAACTGTAACGGTTCCTGGTCCATTGCCTTTTACTTCAGCAATGACTTCTGAATCTTCAATCACATGATTTGGATCAACCGTTAAACCTTCTCCTGTTGGATTATATTTATCCGCTTGTTCTTGGACTTTAATTGTGACTGTTTCAGTCGTTTCATTACCGTCCTTATCATAGACTTTAATCGTTACAGGATAATCACCTTTATTTCCTATTGGTGTTCCTGTAATTTGTCCATTCGCATATGGATTTTATAAAAGATAAGAAAAATAAAAGTTAAAATCTATAGGCAATTTAATACCAATTAACACCTATTCTATCCTTGGGAATCTATAAATTCATGTAATTTATCTTGCAATAATTTTCCTCTATCTTTTATAAAGATATCATATATAGATTTATTTATTTCCTTCTCGCGCTCACATATATCTTTTTTTGAAATATGCACTTTATCTATTTTAAATATATCATTAATTTTTAAATATTTTTCCTCACAAGTTAAACTTTTCTTCTTTTTAGCAAATGATCCATTACTAATCTCTTGATTTGTTTTTTTGGTTAACAAAGTCAGATTACCGATTCTATTTTTCAACTTAGAATTTTTTTTATTGAATTTATTAAAGTACGGATTTTGAGGAACAATATGTTCGATTTCCCATATCGAATCTTCATTAAATCTATATTTTTTTAAAAGAGTATTGATATCACTTTCAGAATCAAACAAAGAAAGACATATAAGAATGAATCTTGTAAACTTTCTATGCTTACTATAAAAATTGGAGATATTTGGAGAAACATAGTATTCATAGATAGTATAATGCCTTTTCACATAATTTATAAGATAATCAGCTAATTCATCAACATTTTTCAAACTAGGATTCTCTTCTTGATTTTTTCCTTTTAAATCTGCAATTATGGATTTATCAAACATTAAGTTTAAATAATCATCATAATTATTTTTCATACTTACAGTGTCTCCCTTTCAAATTCTCTTTTACTTTTAGTGTATCAGCTCGGAAATGTTAACTAATAAATCCTATGATGTTGTATATAAATAGATTTCCCAACCGCTATCTCTGATAATAATCGTATCATTTTCGAAATCCACAACTCTTTTATCACCAAAACTTAATGGAGGATTAACTCCAAATTGTGCTCTAAGGCTATGTACATCCCAGTTTATCAATAAGGCACCATTGTAATATCTCACATTAACACGTCCTATAGTCCTCCTATTATCACGTTCAAGACTATAAATCCAATACCAATTTGGTCCGTTTATTTCACTCAAAATATCTCTTAATTTATATTCAACCATATCAAACTTTCTCCTTTATACATTGTTTAAAGCGCTTACATTTATTCTAAAGAAAGGCGGATAGAAAGTAGCTTTTAAAGCTCTTTCTATCCGTTACTTCCTTCAAGAATTAACACTAACTGTTTTCAGTTCAATTTAATGACTCATCTTAATTGTTTCGTGTTTCTTCTTCATCGTCTTTCTTCTTTTTAGCAAATAGCAAACCAAATGCTCCAAGAAGAGAGAGAGCTCCTAATGCACCTGTAGCACGATCTGCTTTCGTACCAGTATTTGGCAATACTGCTTGATTTTGAGAAGGAGCTACCTGAGCATCAACTGTTTGAGTTGGTTGTTCAGCCTGTTTGGTATCTGGCACAGTAGGTTTTTCTGTTTCAGGTTTACGTTCTGTATTATCAGTTGGTACTTCAGGTGTTGGTTGTGGTGTGTTATCTCCACCTTGCTGTTCCCCATTACCTTCTGGTTTAATTGGAGTAACTTTTCTGAAGACATGAGTTACAACATCACCTTCTTCATTAACATCTGTTCTTACAAATACGTAACCTTCAATTTCACCATGTTCAAATGCTTCATTCGCTTCACCTACTACTGCTGGAGCTTTCGCATCTGCTGGTTTCAATTCATTACCTTGTTCATCAATCCATTTAGTGATGATTAACTTAACTTTTGGTAATTCTACTGGATCTGGAAGTTCTCCATTTACTGCACCGTTGAATTCTGGTACTTCAACTATAGGTGGCACAATTGTTATTAGATCTGTTCCTGGTATGTCGTGACTGATGCCGGTTGTTGGATCGGTAACTGTTGCGGTGCCGTCGTCTCCTACTGTTACTTCCTTACCTGGGTTCTTGTCTTTGACTTTGTCTTCCACTTGTTTTTTCTCTTCTGGAGTTAAGTGGGCTTTGTCTTTCACTGGAACTTTTTCGGTTGGTTTCACTGGTTCGAAGTCTTGGTTCACTAAGTCTGTTCCTGGAATTGTGTGACTAATTCCTGTTGTTGGATCTGTCACTGTTGCTGTGCCATCGTCTCCTACTGTTACTTCCTTACCTGGGTTCTTATCTTTGACTTTGTCTGCCACTTGTTTTTTCTCTTCTGGAGTTAAGTGGGCTTTGTCTTTGACTGGAACTTTTTCATCTGGTTTCACTGGTTCGAAGTCTTGGTTCACTAAGTCTGTTCCTGGAATTGTATGACTGATTCCTGTTGTTGGATCTGTCACTGTTGCTG
>CAUPXP010000047.1:0-7756 GCA_963515455.1 Streptococcus mitis
CGAACCAGCAGCAGGAACAACGCCGAAAGCAGAGGAGCCAGCAGCAGGAGCAACACCAAAAGCAGACGAACCAACGGCCTCAGCACCGAAAGACGATGAATCAGCTTCTTCGGTTGAATCTCCATCAGCAGGTAATCATTCAGAAGAGTCTGGAGCGCCATCTACAACTCCTACAGGCGACTCAACAGCTACCCAACCAAGTGACTCAACTTCGTCACCGGTCGCCTCAGGTGAGCCCAATTCCACTACACAGCCAGCTGGAGAAGCAGGTAAAACTGAAACAACTGCAGAACCTTCCAATACTCCATCTGCAGATCCTACAAATGAATCAGGGAATGCAGCAGAATCAAGTTCAGTAACAGACAACGCCCCTTCAAACACAGGGGTTGCAGATCAACCTGTAGCTTCAAATTCAAGTTCTGAATCACCGGCGACCTCAACACCCAAAGCAGAAGAACCAGCAACAACTGAGCCGAAAGCGGAAGAGCTAACTTCTGAAGAAGCAAAAGCTAAAAAGGAACTAGCAGATGCACAAAAAGATGGGGAAGATATTATTAATGAACGAGTATCTTCAAAACTAGCTGAAATAGAAAAAGTTAAAGACGAAGCCGAAAAAGAAAAATTAAAAGCGGAATTAAAAACATTAAAAGAAGACGCATTAGCCGCAATAAATAATGCTAAAGATCACGATGCTGCTGTAGCTGTTGCGGATGAGTATCAAAGTAAAATTGATGAAATTGATGTTCCAGGTGAAGAATTACCAGCACCAAACTATAACAAAGATAATTTAACAAATGGCCGTAATGAAGGTACTACTATTGACAATGGAAGCACAGCGATAGGACATGGATCAGGTGAAGCTCCGACACAGCCTGCTAGTGAAGCAAGCACGACTTCAACAGCATCTCCAACACAACCCTCTTCAACTTCAGAAGGGACTTCAAGTTTTAGAAATGCCCCATCAGTTCAAGCAAGAGCAAGAAGAGTGGCACGTTCAACATCAGAACCAGATGGAACTGTAAATATTAGCTATAACTTCGCTGGAATGCCAGATATTCATGGCTTCCTATCTGATCCGGGAGAAAATAACACTGTCACAATTCCTGCAGGAACGAGTGAAGCACAGGCAAAAGAGCTAGTAAAAGAAAAAATTCAAGCCAAGATAAAAGACTTAGCTGCTAGAGGGTATCATGTGAAAAATGACATTATTTTTGAACAAGATACTACTGTGAAAAATTATAACTACGTCGTTACATTCACTAAGGAGGCTACAGGAACTTCAGGTTTCAGAATGGCTCCAGCAGTTCAACCACGCGCTAGCAGAAATCGTAGAAGTCTAGAACAGCCAGTTCCTCAAAAGGTAAAAGTCAATGTTTTTTATAATTTTGATCAAATGAAAGATATTGCAGGTTTCCTAGGAGATATCAATGGAACTTCTCTTGAAATTGCGGAAGGTTTATCAAATGAACAGGTGAAAGCAGCTGTCAAGAGCCAAGTTGATGCTAAGAAAGAAGAGTTGAGCAAACGTGGCTATACTTTCAAAGAGGACTATGTCTATCAAGCTAATGGGAAAGATTATAATTACGTTGTAACATTTTCAAAAGCAGCTAAATAATTTTCATTCTATAGAGAGTGAAATGCAAGCAGAGAGAGCGATAGGCTCTCTTTGTTTTATCTAGTGGTCAGTTGCTTACAGACAAAAGACCAGTAAGAGGCTATAATAGAAAATAGAGTAGGTAGTTATTCTAATACTCTTCGAAAATCTCTTCAAACCACGTCAGCGTCGCCTTACCGTATATATGTTACTGACTTCGTCAGTTCTATCTACAACCTCAAAGCAGTGCTTTGAGCAACCTGCGGCCAGCTTCCTAGTTTGTTCTTTGATTTTCATTGTGTATAAGAAAAATAAAAAATAGAGAGCAGTTAAAGTATGAAAATTTTAATTGTAGAAGATGAAGAGATGATCCGTGAGGGGGTCAGTGATTATTTGACGGATTGTGGCTATGAAACCATTGAGGCTGCGGATGGGCAAGAAGCCTTAGAAAAATTTTCCAGCTATGAAGTAGCCTTGGTTTTACTGGATATCCAGATGCCCAAGCTTAATGGCCTAGAAGTTCTAGCTGAGATTCGTAAAACCAGTCAGGTTCCTGTCTTGATGTTAACAGCCTTTCAGGATGAAGAATACAAGATGAGTGCCTTTGCTTCTCTGGCAGATGGCTATCTGGAAAAGCCCTTCTCCCTCTCCCTCTTAAAAGTGAGGGTGGACGCGATTTTCAAGCGCTATTATGATACGGGACGAATCTTCTCCTATAAGGATGCCAAGGTAGACTTTGAGAGCTACAGTGCTAGCCTAGCAGGTCAAGAAGTGGCTATCAATGCCAAAGAGTTAGAAATCCTTGACTACTTGGTGAAAAATGAAGGACGAGCCTTGACTCGATCTCAGATAATTGATGCCGTCTGGAAAGCGACAGATGAGGTTCCCTTTGACCGTGTCATTGATGTCTATATCAAGGAATTGCGGAAAAAGCTAGACTTGGATTGTATCCACACTGTGCGCAATGTTGGTTATAAATTGGAGCGAAAATGAAACGAACAGGTTTATTTAAAAAGATATTTATCTATACCTTCTCGATTTTTAGTGTTCTGGTTATTTGCCTTCATTTAGCTATTTATTTTCTCTTTCCCTCGACTTATCTGAGCCATCGTCAGGAAACCATTGGCCAGAAAGCGACAGCCATTGCCCAGTCCCTGGAAGGGAAGGATAGGCAGAGTATCGAGCAAGTGTTAGATTTGTACTCCCAGACTAGTGATATTAAGGGGGCCGTCAAGGGAGAGATGACTGAGGACAAGTTAGAAGTCAAGGACAGTCTTCCTCTGGATACAGATCGCCAGACAACCTCCCTCTTTATCGAAGAGCGTGAGGTGAAAACTCAAGATGGTAGCACGATGACTCTTCAGTTTTTAGCATCCATGGATTTGCAAAAGGAAGCAGAGCAGATCAGTCTCCAGTTTCTTCCCTATACCTTGCTGGCATCCTTTCTGATTTCCCTTTTGGTGGCCTACATATATGCTCGGACTATCGTTGCCCCGATATTGGAAATCAAGCGGGTGACCCGACGGATGATGGATTTGGATGCCCAAGTGCGATTGCGCGTGGATTCTAGAGATGAGATTGGTGATCTCAAGGAACAAATCAATAGTCTCTACCAGCATCTTTTGACTGTTATTGCGGACTTGCATGACAAGAATGAAGCCATTCTCCAGCTGGAGAAGATGAAGGTCGAATTCCTACGAGGTGCTTCTCATGAATTGAAGACACCTCTGGCTAGTTTGAAAATCCTGATTGAAAACATGAAAGAAAATGTCGGTCGCTATAAGGACAGAGACCACTATCTGGGAGTTGCCTTAGGAATTGTGGATGAGCTCAATCACCACGTTCTCCAGATACTTTCTCTCTCGTCTGTGCAGGAATTGCGAGATGATAGGGAAAAAATTGACTTACACCAGATGACGCAAAGTCTGGTTAAGGATTATGCCTTACTAGCAAAGGAAAGAGATCTCCAGATAGACAATAGTTTAACCCATCAGCAGGCTTATCTAAACCCATCTGTCATGAAATTAATTCTTTCTAACCTCATCAGCAATGCTATCAAGCACTCTGTTCCAGGCGGCTTAGTTCGAATTGGAGAAAGAGAAGGGCAACTCTTTATAGAAAATAGCTGTAGTCCTGAAGAACAAGAAAAACTAGCCCAGTCTTTTTCTGACAATGCTAGTCGCAAGGCCAAGGGTTCTGGGATGGGGCTCTTTGTGGTTAAGAGTCTATTGGAACATGAAAAATTACCTTATCGTTTTGAGATGAAGGAGAATCGTTTGACCTTCTTCATAGCTTTTCCAAAAGTCGCCCAAGACTAGGGATAGAAAGGGTTTACATAGATGAAGCTAGAAGAAATTCAATCGAAACTGCGGGAAAAACTAGATTTTTTTGTCAAAAAGTGATAAAATGAACAATGTAAATGGGATAACCCATAAAAATATACAGGAGGCCTGATAAAATGGCAATCGTTTCAGCAGAAAAATTTGTCCAAGCAGCTCGTGACAACGGTTATGCAGTTGGTGGATTTAACACAAACAACCTTGAGTGGACTCAAGCTATCTTGCGCGCAGCAGAAGCTAAAAAAGCTCCAGTTTTGATCCAAACTTCAATGGGTGCTGCTAAATACATGGGTGGTTACAAAGTTGCTCGCAACTTGATCGCTAACCTTGTTGAATCAATGGGGATCACTGTACCAGTAGCTATCCACCTTGACCACGGTCACTACGAAGATGCACTTGAGTGTATCGAAGTTGGTTACACTTCAATCATGTTTGACGGTTCACACCTTCCAGTTGAAGAAAACCTTAAATTGGCTAAAGAAGTTGTTGAAAAAGCACACGCTAAAGGTATCTCAGTAGAAGCTGAAGTTGGTACTATCGGTGGTGAAGAAGACGGAATCATCGGTAAAGGTGAATTGGCTCCAATCGAAGACGCTAAAGCAATGGTTGAAACTGGTATCGACTTCTTGGCAGCTGGTATCGGTAACATCCACGGTCCTTACCCAGCAAACTGGGAAGGTCTTGACCTTGACCACTTGCAAAAATTGACAGAAGCTCTTCCAGGATTCCCAATCGTATTGCACGGTGGATCAGGTATTCCTGATGAGCAAATCCAAGCAGCTATCAAACTTGGTGTTGCGAAAGTTAACGTTAACACTGAATGCCAAATCGCATTCGCTAACGCAACTCGTAAATTTGCTCGTGACTACGAAGCAAACGAAGCAGAATACGACAAGAAAAAACTCTTCGACCCACGTAAATTCTTGGCTGACGGTGTAAAAGCTATCCAAGCATCAGTTGAAGAACGTATCGACGTATTCGGTTCAGAAGGTAAAGCTTAATCTAGCTGAATAATACAGATGAAACCTGCCCATTGGGTGGGTTTTTTTGGTGTTTTAAGGAGACTATTAAACCAGAATATGGGATTAAAACTATCATTTTAAGAGAGAAATCTCTAATTTTATAATCTGTAGGCAAACGCTTGCATTCTATTTTTTATTGGATTATAATAGGTTGGTATAAAACCTTCTGTAATAATATTGAGAAGGTGTAGAAAGTAAGGATTTAGATTACTTGTATTGGAAAATACAATGTTGCTATTCCTTACCATAGGGAGATAGATATGGCAATGATAGAAGTGGAACATCTTCAGAAAAATTTTGTGAAGACTGTTAAGGAACCGGGCTTGAAGGGGGCTTTGCGTTCCTTTATTCATCCTGAAAAGCAGACCTTTGAAGCGGTCAAGGATTTGACTTTTGAGGTGCCAAAGGGGCAGATTTTAGGATTTATCGGGGCCAATGGTGCTGGGAAGTCGACAACCATTAAAATGCTGACAGGAATTTTGAAACCAACATCTGGTTTTTGTCGGATTAACGGCAAGATTCCCCAGGATAATCGTCAAGATTATGTCAAAGATATTGGTGTAGTCTTTGGACAACGCACCCAGTTGTGGTGGGATTTGGCACTGCAAGAAACCTACACGGTCTTAAAAGAGATTTATGATGTGCCAGACTCGCTCTTTCATAAGCGCATGGATTTTTTGAATGAAGTCTTGGATTTGAAGGACTTTATCAAGGATCCCGTGAGAACTCTTTCACTGGGACAGCGCATGCGGGCGGACATTGCAGCTTCCTTACTTCACAATCCCAAGGTACTATTTTTAGATGAGCCGACCATTGGTTTGGATGTTTCGGTCAAGGATAACATTCGTCGAGCTATTACTCAGATCAATAAGGAGGAAGAAACAACTATTCTCTTGACCACTCACGACCTGAGCGACATTGAGCAACTTTGTGATCGGATTTTCATGATTGACAAGGGACAAGAGATTTTTGATGGAACGGTGAGCCAACTCAAGGAGACCTTTGGCAAGATGAAGACTCTTTCTTTTGAACTGCTACCAGGTCAAAGTCATCTCCTTTCTCACTATGAAGGTCTACCTGATATGACTATCGATAGACAGGGGAATAGTCTCAACATTGAATTCGATAGTTCTCGCTACCAGTCGGCTGATATTATCAAGCAAACCCTGTCTGATTTTGAAATCCGCGATTTGAAGATGGTGGATACGGATATCGAGGATATTATCCGTCGCTTCTATCGAAAGGAGCTCTAAGATGGTCAAATTGTGGAGACGTTATAAACCCTTTATCAATGCAGGTGTTCAGGAATTGATCACCTATCGAGTCAACTTTATTCTTTATCGGATTGGGGATGTCATGGGGGCTTTTGTGGCTTTTTATCTCTGGAAGGCTGTCTTTGATTCCTCGCAGGAGTCTTTGATTCAGGGCTTTAGTATGGCAGATATCACTCTCTACATCATTATGAGTTTTGTAACTAATCTTCTGACTAGATCCGATAGCTCTTTTATGATTGGGGAGGAGGTCAAGGATGGCTCCATTATCATGCGCTTGTTGCGACCAGTGCATTTTGCGGCCTCCTATCTCTTTACTGAGCTTGGGTCCAAGTGGTTGATTTTTATTAGCGTTGGACTGCCATTTTTAAGTGTCATTGTTTTGATGAAAATCGTATCTGGGCAAGGTATTGTAGAAGTGCTGGGATTAACTGTCCTTTATCTTTTTAGCTTAACGCTGGCCTATCTGATTAATTTTTTCTTTAATATCTGCTTTGGATTTTCTGCCTTTGTGTTTAAAAATCTTTGGGGTTCCAACCTACTTAAGACTTCCATAGTGGCTTTTATGTCTGGCAGTTTGATTCCCTTGGCTTTCTTTCCAAAGGTTGTTTCAGATATTCTGTCCTTCTTGCCTTTTTCATCCTTGATTTATACTCCGGTCATGATCATTGTTGGGAAATACGATGCCAGTCAGATGATTCAGGCGCTCGCTTTGCAGTTTTTCTGGCTTTTAGTGATGGTGGGCTTGTCTCAGTTGATTTGGAAACGAGTCCAGTCATTCATTACCATTCAGGGAGGTTAGTATGAAAAAATATCAACGCATGCATCTGATTTTTATTAGACAATACATTAAACAAATTATGGAATACAAGGTGGATTTTGTGGTTGGTGTGCTGGGAGTTTTTTTGACTCAAGGCTTGAATCTCTTGTTTCTCAATGTCATCTTTCAACACATCCCATCACTAGAAGGCTGGACCTTTCAAGAAATTGCCTTTATCTATGGCTTTTCCTTGATTCCTAAGGGGTTAGATCATCTCTTTTTTGATAATCTCTGGGCTCTGGGGCAACGTTTGGTGAGAAAGGGAGAGTTTGACAAGTATTTGACTCGTCCTATCAATCCTCTCTTTCACATCCTAGTTGAGACCTTTCAGATTGATGCCTTGGGCGAGCTCTTGGTCGGTGGTATCCTACTGGGAACAACAGTGACTAGCATTGATTGGACTCTTCCAAAATTCCTGCTTTTCCTAGTTTGTATTCCTTTTGCGACCTTGATTTATACTTCCTTGAAAATCGCGACAGCCAGCATCGCTTTTTGGACCAAGCAGTCAGGGGCTATGATTTACATTTTCTATATGTTTAATGATTTTGCCAAGTATCCCATTTCAATTTATAATTCATTTCTTCGTTGGTTGATTAGCTTTATCGTGCCTTTTGCCTTTACGGCCTACTATCCTGCTAGCTATTTCTTGCAGGATAAGGATGTAATCTTTAACATCGGAGGTTTGATGTTGATTTCCCTTGTTTTCTTTG
>CAUPXP010000048.1:0-7410 GCA_963515455.1 Streptococcus mitis
TAGGCTCTCACTTGGCTCAAGAAATACAAGGAACCCGTGACAATCCTAACTGTTTGTTTCTCTTCTTTTTTATCTGTCAATTTCTGCTCTAGAAATTCCTGCCAACCTTGGTAGCTGAGATTTCTAGAATTAGCCGCCTCTTCCAGCACGCTTTCATCAGTCGCCCGACTATCGTCAAAATGTGTCAAAGTAAGCGCGGTATCTGGCATGGTCCCCAGCAAATCCAACATATCCTCCAAGGCTTTAGTTTTGATACAGGTAAAGAGGATTTCCTTACGATAATCCGCAAAGCGTTCTTGCAAGGTTGCCAATAAGGCCTTGATAGCATGGGGATTGTGGGCCCCATCCAAAATCATCAGGGGGTCTCTCGACACAACTTCCAAACGCCCTGGCCAACTTGTTTCTTCCAGGGCTTGAGCAAGCAAGGTATTAGCTGGTAGCTCTCGACCATCTTCTTGACAAAAAGTATCAAGTAAAGCTATGGCCATCCCAGCATTCTCTATCTGGTGCAAACCAAGCAGGCCAGTCTGGAAGCGACCTTGTCTGGGAGCACTTGTATAGTCAAAGACTTCACCCGTTACCACACTCTCTTGGTGACTGACATGATAATCTGCCCCGTAGGCAAGTCTCGACGCATTTTTCCCTTCCGCAATACGGTCAATCACAGCCAAAGCTTCTGGAGCGATACGACCTGTCACCAAGGGAATTCCTTGTTTAATAATACCAGCTTTCTGCTCTGCTATGGCCTCCAAGGTGTCACCAAGTAGGGCCACATGATCCAAGCCAATAGTTGTAATTCCTGTCAAAATAGGCTGGCAGACATTGGTACTATCCAAGAGTCCCCCCATACCAACTTCCATGATGGCCACATCTACTTGCTCCGAGGCAAAGTAATCATAGGCTATAGCTGTAATTATCTCAAACTCAGTTGTCCCCTGCAAATTGGCGGCCGCTTCTCCCTCCAGCAAAGACTGATAGTCTGCCATGAGGGCTTCTAGCCTCGCTTCTGAGATTGATTTCCCATTGATGCTAATCTGGTCTGTGTAATGAATGAGATAGGGCGAGCTAAACACGCCAACTCTCAGCCCTAGTTTTTCCAGCATATTTTTCAAAAAAGTAATGGTCGAACCCTTGCCATTGGTCCCTCCGATATGGATAACCTTGAGTTTGAGATGGGGATTTCCACGCAAAGCTAATAGTTCCACCATGCGTTCCAAGCCAAAATGCGGTTGGTCCGTCCGGTAACTGGTAATCCACTGATTGTTTTCAATTTCTTTCATCTTATTTGTATTGTTTTAAATCTAAATTTTCCGCTTCATCAGCCAGACGAATAGCGGAGGCAATTTCAACTGCCATCCTGTGACTAGCTACATCATGCACTCGTACCACTTCTACCCCCTGTCTCGCAGCGATACTGGTTACATGAGCCGAAGCCGTATCTCGATTGCGGAAACCAAGTTCTGTCTCAGGATTGACTTCAAAACCATTTTCTTCAAGAATATTGATGACAAACCGCTTACGCGACACTCCAAGAAAGATTGGATAGCCCTTCTGATGTAGTTTATCCAAATCCCGTAAAAGAAGCAAATTTTCTTTCTTGGTCAGACCAAAGCCAATTCCTGGATCCAACAGGATATTTTCTTGTGCAATTCCAGCTTGATTTGCTCTCGCTAGTGCACGTTCAAAGAAAGTCTCCATCAACTCTTCGATTGGCAATGTTTCAAAGTTAGCTAACTCTTCCTCTGTAAAAGCTTGTCCAAAACCAAAATGAGGAAAGATGAGCGAGCTAGGATGCTGAGGTCGAGCAATAACTGGATTAAACATGATGACCACTTTCGCACCAGCCTTAGCAACCACCTCCGCCATTTTCTCATCACCCATAAGACCAGTGATATCATTAACTAGATTGGCACCAGCAGCCAAAGCAGCTTCTGCTACCTGACTCTTCCAAGTATCAATAGAGATGAGGACATCACTTTCCTTGCGAATCGCTTTAATCACTGGAACAACACGCTGGATTTCCTCTTCTATCTCAACATAGCTACTTCTTCCCGGCCGAGTCGATTCTCCGCCGATATCTAGCATACTAGCCCCTTCTGCTATCAATTTACGAGCCTGCTGGAGTGCCTGCTCAAGAGCAAAAAATTGACCACCATCCGAAAAGGAATCTGGGGTTACATTGATAATTCCGCAAATAGCTGTCTTTGCATGATTTACTTTAGTTGACATATCGGTCACTCCCTCAAGGCTTTTCATCATATTATTTCTCTATTTTACCATAAAAAGAAAAAAATGGACACGATTGCATTCATCTTTTTCCCAGTAGAAACAAGTAAGCAATTGTCAAAAATCTTAAACAGAAATCCCTAATGTCCGACTCATGATCACCACAAGAGCCAACAAACAGAAAGCAACCCCATTCACAATCATGTGAAGTAAGATAGACATTTCCAAACGTTGGGTTTTATAAACTGTCCAAGTTAGCACAGTTGACATTCCTCCATAGATAAGAAGAGAAGGTAGATTTGTCGGTAAATGAAGCAAGGCAAAGATAATAGCACCGACTATATAACCCACATTTTCTTTACCACGAAAGAGTTTTTTAGGAATCACTCCTCGACATAAAATCTCCTCACAAATAGGAGCTATTAGAACCAGTAAGAAAAAACTGGAAATTAAGGAACTATTCTGGACCAAATCATTAATATTTGATTGATTGCTGGTTGTTGTTTCATTCATCAAATGAAGTAAGACCACACCAAGAATATTAAAGGCAAGAATCACTAGATAGCTTAAGGCCAATCTAGCCAAATCCTTAGCCTTGAAAAACGATAAACCAAAACTAGCCAACTGTGTTTTCTTAGCACCTATTATAAATACAGTTAAAACCACAAGAGATAAGGTCCCTACTAATAGTCCAGTTTGAAGCAGTGGAAATTTTCTGCTAGTTAGAAAAGTTGCTAGGGCTAAAGGAAACTGAGAAAACAAAAGCCCTACTAGAAAGATTATTAACCACTTCCCCCTGTTTAATACTTCACCCCAAATATTCTTTTTTATCATCAATCATACTCCTACCATTCAATCAAAATCACCTACCTAGTTTGAAGCAATTTTCAAGTAACTATAATATAAAAAGGGGAGAACCCCTTTTTATATTATAGCATTTATAGGGCCATGCTGATGTAGTTAAGGATAAACAAGGCATCCAAAATCCAAATCATGACATGAACATCTTTAGCTTGGCCTTTGACAAGCTTAGTCAAAGTGTAAGTCAAGAAACCAACTGCAATCCCTTGAGTGATAGAGTAGCTGAATCCCATAAAGATAGATGTGAAGAAAGCAGGAACCGCTTCAGACATATCGTCCCAATGGATATTTTTCAAGCTAGCCAACATCATAATCCCAACGATAATCAAGATTGGAGCTGTAGCGGCTGTTGGTACAATCGCTAGAAGTGGGCTAAAGAAGCTTGAAATCGCAAAACAGATAGCCACAACCAAGGCTGTCAAACCAGTACGTCCACCTGCACCAATACCAGCAGCAGACTCAACATAAGTCGTTACGTTTGAAGTACCTGCGATGGCACCAATAGAAGTACCAATCAAATCAGAGTAAAGAGCCTTGTCCAACTTAGCTGATTGGTGATTTTCACCATTTGTCGCTACGATACCAACTTTTTCACCCGTACCAATCAAGGTACCAATTGTATCAAAAATATCTGTCAACGAAAAGGCAAGAATAGCCATAAGAGTTTCAGGCAAGCGAGCTGTATCTGAAATCAAAGCTCCCAAACCTTCTGAACCAAGAGCTGCACCAAAGATTGTCTTCAAATCTTCAAAGGCTGCACCAACATGATTATTAGCAAAATCAATACTAGACAAATCTACCAAACCAACTGCGATAGCAAGAACAGTTGTTGTCAAGATAGAAAGGATAATTCCCCCTTTAATCCCTTTAATAACAAAGAAGATAGTAATGGCAAGTCCTGCAAGAGCCACCAAAACAGCTGGATTATTAAAGCTGACCAAGCCTGGAACTGCTGAAGAGTTTGCTGCAATCGTTGCTTGAGCCTTGTCAGCCCCTTCTCCCACAACAGTATAGTTGCCTGGATCAATCGTAAATTTCAAAAGTCCAGCATTCTTAATTCCCACGTAGGCAAGAAAGACACCGATACCAGCTGAAATAGCTGAGCGAAGGGCATTTGGAATCGATTCAATGATCATTTTACGAACATTTGTCAAGGTAATAATCAATGAAATAATCCCACAGATGAAGACCATAGCTAGGGCTTCTTGCCAAGAATAACCGAGTCCAAATACAACTGTAAAGGTAAAGAAAGCATTGAGTCCCATACCTGGCGCTTGAGCGTATGGCAAGTTAGCATAAAAAGCCATCATCAAGGTACCCGCTACTGCACCAATAATCGTTGCTAGGAAGACACCCTGAGCAGGCATCCCTGTTTGTGAAAGCATTTGTGGGTTTACAAAGAGAATATAGCTCATTGCAAAGAAAGTTGTTAAACCAGCGAGAACCTCTGTACGAACGTCTGTACCGTTCTCTTTTAGTTTAAATAATTTGTCCATTATCAATCTCCTTTTAATTTTTACGAACAATAATAGAATTATATCATTTATCATTCACTTTTTCAATATCTTTGTTTGATTTATTTAAGAATTTGATTCAATTTCATTTTTTGTTTGGAATCTGCTTTTCTGCCTGCTTTTTGTTATAATAGAAGACATCTTATACTCAATGCAAATCAAAGAGCAAACTAGGAAGCTAGCTGCAGGTTTTTCAAAACACTGTTTTGAGGTTGTTGATGGAAGCTGGCGTGGTTTGAAGAAATTTTCGAAGAGTATTATCTGGAAAGACACTAGAAAGGTTCATATGACGAAAAAAATTATTGCACTAGATCTGGATGGAACCCTGCTCAACTCAGACAGTCAAATTTCTGACTTTACCAAAAAAACCATCAAAAAAGTTGCTGAAAAAGGGCATCAGGTTATTATTACGACAGGTCGCCCTTACCGTATGTCAAAAGATTTTTACCGTGAACTGGGCTTAGACACTCCTATGATTAACTTCAACGGGTCCCTTACTCATTTACCAGACCAAGTTTGGGATTTTGAAAAGTGTTTGACGGTAGACAAAAAATATCTGCTAGATATGGTTCGACGTTCAGAGGACATTCAAGCCGATTTTATCGCTGGAGAATATCGTAAAAAATTCTACATCACAAATCCTAATGAAGAAATTGCCGATCCTAAACTATTTGGTGTAGAAGCTTTCCAGCCTGAAGATCAATTTCAGCCAGAGTTAGTAACCAAGGATCCTAACTGTATTCTGTTACAGACCAGAGCCAGTGACAAATATGCCTTGGCAAAAGAAATGAACGCCTTCTACCAGCATCAACTGTCTATCAATACCTGGGGAGGTCCGCTCAATATCCTTGAGTGTACCCCAAAAGGTGTCAACAAAGCCTTTGCCTTGGACTACTTGCTCAAGGTAATGAACCGCGATAAAAAGGATTTGATTGCCTTTGGAGATGAACACAATGATACCGAAATGCTAGCTTTTGCTGGGAAGGGCTATGCCATGAAAAATGCCAATCCAGAGCTACTCCCTTATGCAGATGAGCAAATTTCTCTGACCAATGACCAAGACGGTGTTGCCAAAACCCTACAAGACTTATTCTTATAGTCCATTCTGACCAGCTTGCGAGCTGGTCTTTGTGCTCTTTTCACAGTCTCATCAACCAGTTAATCGATTGTTCTACTTTTTGCCTCCAAAACCTTGGAAAAGGCTTTCTTTTGTGATATACTTCACATATAAATACAAGAGAGCTCGTCACACTCGACTCTGTTGACACAAAATCAATCCAGTCCCGTTGTCCCTGTTCTCGGTCAATATAAAGGAGGATAGCTATGAAAGCTGTTGTTGTAAATCCAGAAAGCACTGGTGTTGCTGTTGAAGAAAAAGTGCTCCGTCCACTTGAAACTGGAGAAGCACTTGTAGAAATTGAATACTGTGGTGTTTGCCACACTGACCTCCACGTTGCCCATGGTGACTTTGGTCAAGTACCAGGACGTGTTCTTGGCCACGAAGGTGTTGGTATCGTTAAAGAAATTGCCCCAGATGTGAAAAGCCTTAAAGTCGGTGACCGCGTCAGCGTTGCTTGGTTCTTTGAAGGATGTGGTACTTGCGAATACTGTACAACTGGTCGTGAAACTCTTTGCCGTACAGTAAAAAATGCTGGCTACTCAGTAGATGGTGGTATGGCTGAACAATGTATCGTAACTGCAGACTATGCTGTCAAAGTTCCTGACGGACTTGATCCAGCCCAAGCTTCTTCTATCACATGTGCTGGCGTAACAACCTATAAAGCGATTAAAGAAGCAAAAGTTGAACCAGGCCAATGGGTTGTTCTTTACGGTGCAGGTGGACTTGGTAACCTCGCTGTTCAATACGCTAAAAAAGTATTTAATGCTCATGTCATCGCAGTTGATATCAACAACGACAAACTTGCCCTTGCAAAAGAAGTCGGTGCTGATGTCGTTATTAACGGCCTAGAAGTTGATGATGTACCAGGACTCATCAGAGAAAAAACTGATGGAGGAGCTCATTCAGCTGTCGTAACTGCTGTATCTAAAGTTGCCTTCAACCAGGCTGTTGACTCCGTTCGTGCTGGTGGTCGCGTCGTCGCTGTCGGCCTTCCTTCTGAAATGATGGAACTCAGCATCGTGAAAACAGTTTTAGATGGAATCCAAGTCATCGGTTCTCTTGTAGGAACTCGTAAAGACTTGGAAGAAGCCTTCCAATTCGGTGCAGAAGGTTTAGTAGTTCCAGTTGTTCAAAAACGTCCAATAGAAGATGCCGTAGCCATTTTCGACGAAATGGAAAAAGGGCAAATCCAAGGACGTATGGTACTCGACTTCACCCACTAATCTAATAGAAACCTATTTTAAAAGTTGGAATGCTCTTCCAACTTTTTTATATTAAATTTTTAAATAAGAATTCAAGATTACTCCTCAAAAACTCAATATATCAACATCTGCAAATAAAAGCTTTTTAATTTTTTATGATAAATAGTTGCTTTTTATATGAAAACGGTTTATACTTAAAAAGTCTTAAAGTTTTCTTAAACGAAAACTAAAACAAAAAAGGAGGAATGACAATAATGAGTATCGGAATCATTATTGCGAGCCACGGCGAATTTGCTGCGGGTATTCATCAGTCAGGATCTATGATCTTTGGTGAACAAGAAAAGGTTCAAGTTGTAACCTTTATGCCAAATGAAGGTCCTGATGATCTATACGCTAAGTTTAATAACGCTGTTGCTGCATTTGACGCAGAAGATGAGGTTCTAGTTTTGGCTGACCTTTGGAGTGGATCTCCATTCAACCAAGCTAG
>CAUPXP010000049.1:0-7372 GCA_963515455.1 Streptococcus mitis
TATGATTTTAACAGTCACAATGAACCCATCCATTGATATTTCCTATCCCTTGGATGAGTTGAAGATTGATACTGTCAATCGTGTGGTGGATGTAACCAAAACGGCTGGTGGTAAGGGACTCAATGTTACCCGAGTACTTTCAGAATTTGGGGATTCTGTTCTTGCTACTGGTTTAGTGGGTGGTAAACTTGGTGAGTTTTTGGTTGAACATATCGATAATCAAGTAAAGAAAGATTTCTTCTCAATCCAGGGAGAAACTCGTAACTGTATCGCTATTCTTCATGGAGATAACCAAACAGAAGTTCTTGAAAAAGGTCCTGAAGTATTGGAACAGGAAGGTCAAGATTTTTTGGAACATTTCAAAAATCTCCTGGAGTCAGTTGAAGTAGTCGCTATCTCAGGTAGTCTGCCAGCTGGCCTTCCAGTTGATTACTATGCGAGCTTGGTAGAACTTGCTAATCAAGCTGGCAAGCCTGTTGTTTTGGACTGCTCTGGTGCAGCACTTCAGGCGGTTCTTGAATCACCACATAAACCAACAGTCATCAAACCAAATAATGAGGAACTGTCTCAGCTTCTAGGAAGAGAAGTTTCTGAGGATTTGGATGAATTAAAAGAAGTCCTTCAAGAACCTTTGTTTGCAGGTATTGAATGGATTATCGTTTCACTTGGTGCCAACGGTGCCTTTGCCAAACATGGTGACACTTTCTACAAGGTAGATATTCCTAGAATTCAGGTAGTCAACCCTGTTGGCTCTGGAGATTCTACTGTGGCAGGAATTTCTTCAGGACTTCTTCACAAAGAATCGGATGCAGAATTACTCATCAAGGCAAATGTCCTTGGTATGCTCAATGCTCAAGAAAAAATGACTGGTCATGTCAACATGGCCAACTATCAAGCTCTATATGATCAATTAATAGTAAAAGAGGTATAAAATGGCTTTAACAGAACAAAAACGTGCACGCTTAGAAAAACTTTCTGATGAAAATGGTATCATCTCAGCTCTTGCATTTGACCAACGTGGTGCTTTGAAACGCCTCATGGCTCAACACCAAACCGAAGAACCAACTGTGGCTCAAATGGAAGAACTTAAAGTCTTGGTTGCAGATGAATTGACTAAATACGCTTCATCTATGCTTCTTGACCCTGAGTATGGACTTCCAGCAACTAAAGCTCTTGATGAAAAAGCTGGTCTTCTCCTTGCTTATGAAAAAACAGGTTACGACACAACAAGCACAAAACGCTTGCCAGACTGCTTGGATGTTTGGTCTGCAAAACGTATTAAAGAAGAAGGTGCAGATGCAGTTAAATTCTTGCTTTACTATGATGTAGATAGCGCTGACGAACTCAACCAAGAAAAACAAGCTTACATCGAACGCATCGGTTCTGAGTGTGTGGCTGAAGATATCCCATTCTTCCTTGAAATCCTTGCTTACGATGAAAAAATTGCTGATGCAGGTTCTGTAGAATACGCTAAAGTAAAACCACACAAAGTTATCGGTGCTATGAAAGTCTTCTCAGACCCACGCTTTAACATTGATGTCTTGAAAGTAGAAGTTCCTGTTAACATTAAATATGTTGAAGGCTTCGCTGAAGGTGAAGTAGTTTACACACGTGAAGAAGCAGCAGCCTTCTTCAAAGCACAAGATGAAGCAACTAACTTGCCATACATCTACTTGAGTGCTGGTGTATCAGCTAAACTCTTCCAAGATACTCTTGTATTTGCCCACGAATCAGGTGCAAACTTCAATGGTGTTCTTTGTGGCCGTGCTACATGGGCAGGATCAGTTGAAGCTTACATCAAAGATGGTGAAGCAGCAGCTCGCGAATGGCTTCGCACAACTGGTTTTGAAAACATTGACGAACTCAATAAAGTTCTTCAAACAACAGCGACTTCATGGAAAGAACGTGTGTAGCACTCAAATTGTGAAAAAAACTTCAGTCTAGGGATAGAAATATCTCTAGACTTTTTTTGATGAAATAAAAACAACCTTGAGTTAGTTATCCTCAAGGTTAGATAAAATATATCAGAGGGAATGCAAGTTAATCGTGATATTCTCCACGATTCCACTTGGCATTCTCTTCATCGAAGATATGATCATTGGCAGCTACATCTGGGCTCACTTCAGATAGTTTATCAATTTTCGCAATCAATTCCTCTTTTTCAGGACTTGGTTTGTACTTGGTATTGATAAATTCATCTACAATGTTGTTAATGAAATTGATACCTAGGATAGCACCACCGAAAGCAACAATATTAGCATTGAGATTTTCACGAGCGGAACGAGCAGTCGCAACATCTCCGACAAGTACAACTCGAGTTTCAGGAACTTTATCAGCAGATACAGCAATTCCAACACCTGTACCGCAAAGGGCAACTCCAAAGTCAGCCCGTCCATTGACGACCTCCTCTGCAATTAAGCGACCATAAATAGGATAGTGAGTACGGACGAAATCATAAGTACCAACATCAATGATTTCATGACCTTGTTCTTTTAGGTGTTTTGAAATCTTCATCTTCACATCTGTTACAATGTGATCACAACCGAGAGCAATTTTCATGGGAATACCTCCTAGCAGAGCTTGTTCAGCATATCAATGCGAACTTGGTGACGACCAGCATCATAGTTGTGCTCAAGAAAGGCTTTGACTATTTCAACTGCTAAAATATCACCTGTAATTCCAGAACCAATTGTAATGATTGGAGTAGAATTATGTCGAATAGTCATCATGGCAGAGTGTTCATCGGAAACAGCGGCGCAGATAATACCTTTAAACTTATTAGCAGGCATAAAAGAATGTCCAAACTTGTCAAAAAGAATAGCACGAGCTTGCTTATATTTTCTAAACTCTGTAATAGCATTGATAGTAGAATCAACGAAATCCGCAGAACCTTGTGTAGAGTTGAGGTCAATTACTTCATAACCAGAATGAAGCAGATAGTGTTTGACGGTTTCTTTCAGTTGGAAACCATCTTGGTCAGTAGCTAAAATAACTTTCATAAGAACCTTCTTTCTTTAGCTATCCAAAAGCATGCAATGAAAGATCATTGTTGACGATATAGAAGATATATTATGTCTTCAAATATAGTATAGTCCTTGTAAAATTATTTGTCAAGGATTCATAAAAACTAGCTGAAAAATTTTTTCTCCAGCTAGTTTTGGCATTTATTGACCCAATTTCTGATATCGGTTAAATCATAGTTAATCTCAGATTGATGGGCTACCTGGCTGAGTGTAATAGAAGTCAGGGTTGCAACTAAAGTGTTTTCAATAATATCAAGAGAGTTGGTTACAACGCATCTTTTAGCCTTTTTACTTTCCTCGTTGCCTAAGAATTTTTTTAGAAGATTTTGACTTTCAAAGATTCGATTTTTTCCTTCTATAGCTACAAATACATCGTAAAAGGTGATTTGGCTGAGGGGTTTAGAAAGAGCAACGCCTCCATTTTTCCCTCTAACGGATTTAACCAACCCTTCGTTGTCTAATAGTTTTATAATTTTTTTCAAATAAGAATCTGAAACTTCTAGCCGTTCACTCAAGGAAATTGTATTGATATACTTTCCTTCAGGTAGCTGATCTAACATGAGTAAGACATAGACTGACTGTTCCCAACCTGATGACAATCGCATGTTTGTACCTCCATATAAAAAGATAATCATTATCCACAATTACCAGTATAGCCTTTTTTTGTTTTTTTCTCAATACATAGGAGTTTAAAAAAATAATCTTGGAATTTTTTGATAAATCTCTTGACATTCATTTTTAAAAGAGTAGAATAAAAGACAAAAAATATCATCAATATCTTTTAAAAGAAGGGGAAATAAATGAAACGAGGTTCAAATTTTATTTTTTTGATTTCTATATTACTTACCACACTTTTTATGGGGTCGTCTTTTCCAACTGGGAAATATCTCATAGTAGTTGAAAAGACTCCTCCATTATTACTTGGAGGTGTTCGATTTATTATTGCTGGGTTAGTGATGTTAGTATTATCGTTTTTATTTGGCAAGGGAGGGACTATCATCCCTAAAAGTCAAGGTAGTAAGATAAAGGGGTTTATATTGGTTGTGACTATCGGGATTTTACAGACAGCTGGAACCATGGGATTTCTTAATCTTGCCCTAGCTCATGATGTATCATCATCGATGTCTTCCATTATCTTATTTACGAATCCTCTTTGGTTAGCTTTCTTAGCACATTTTTTGTTAAAAGATACATTGACTATTCAGAAGATAAGTGCATTAATATTAGGTGTGGCTGGAGTTGTTACTTGTATAGGACTAGATGTATCTGCGTTTAGTTTAGGTGCTTTGTTTGCTTTACTTGGTTCATTTTGTTGGTCGGTCAATACAGTTGTCACCAAGAAAATTCCTTTTGATAACGGTCCATGGATATTTACAGCTTGGCAATTGTTATTAGGTGGGGTATTCCTTTACATATTCTCAATACCTGTGCATGAAAGTTATAACTTTCTAAATTTAGGATTTTGGGGCTGGGTTTGGTTTATATGGTTAATTATTCCTGCGTCTGTTGGTTCGTTTGGACTGTGGTTTTATAGTCTAGGACAAAGGGGAGCAACAGTAGCTAGCAGTTTCTTGTTTTTAGTTCCAGTATTTTCAACTATCTTTTCTATTATGGGCTTACATGAGCCGTTTACATTAAATTTGGTTCTTGGGGGTTCGATGGTTGTGTTAGCATTGGTATTAGTAAACTGGAAAGTCAAGGGAGAAGAGGAGTAGTCTATGGAAGTTGGAAATGATATTGTTATTCAAAATGGAACACAATGGAGTTTTGGTAATGGTGTAGCTCAACGTTTTGATGAGCATGTTAGACAATCCATTCCTTTATATGATGAAGGACATGACCTTGTTTGTCATCTAAGCGATTTTTTTATTCGTGACCATTCCTTATGTTATGAGCTAGGCTCTGCAACGGGTAATCTGATTGGTAAATTATACCAGCGTCACAAGTCTAAAAAAGAAGTTCGTTTTATCGGGATAGAAGAGATTCCAGAAATGAATCAGCTGGCACAATCAAAATTTCCTGAGCTTGAATTTATAACAAGCTCCGTGGAGGAAGCCAGGTTAGAACCCAGCGATTTAATTATTAGCTATTATTTCCTTCAGTTTATTCTTCCAGACAAGAGAATAAAGATTTTATCAAAAATATATGAATCTTTAGTTGAAGGTGGAGCGTTTATTCTATTTGAGAAAGAAATCATGACAGATCCGAAGGTAAATAAGTTGATAGTTTCCAATTATATTAAATTCAAGCAAGAACATGGATTTAGTCCAGAAGAAATTATATCTAAGCAATTGAGCTTGGAGGGAGTTATGATTAACCACACTCATGCTGAAAATAAAGAAATGTTAAAGAGTACTGGATTTCATCATGTAGAAACGATAATGAGATATGGAGAGTTCAATGGATACATTTGTTTTAAATGAAGATAATCACAAGAAATGGGAAGAATTACATGCCCAATCATCAAAAACAGAGACACGCTTAGTTCCTAATGATGCAGTTCAAAAGATTTTTTCTTTGAGAAATCAAATCGTTACTCAAAACGATGAGTGCAGGGTATTAGAAGTTGGTTGTGGTTTTGGAAGGAATCTTTACTATTTAATTGAAAATCATTATGCTGATACTTATTGTGGTGTAGATTTAACAAAGGAGGCCGCTGATAGTGCAAAACAATTATTGACTAAGTCATTTCCACAATTTAATTGTCATATAACACAGACAGATGTAGGTAAAGGTTTAGATTTTCCTGACAACCATTTCGATTCTATATTTGATATAATGTCTGCGATTACATTTATAGTTGATGAAAAAGATAGACAAAACTATTTTTCAGAGGTGAAAAGGGTATTGAAAGCAGGAGGAATGTATTATTTTTATTGTCCACGGAAAGATGGAATTTTCCGAGATGCAATTCCTGATAATTCTTTACTAGAAAAAGGTTATATACGTAGAAAACTAGATTCAATGTTAGAAAGAGTTTATACAGAAAGTGAGTTAATTGAATTATTGGCTCCTATGCGTCTTGTAAAATTAGAAATCGGTTCAAAACATACTAGAGCTTTTGGTGATGAGTTATTTATTAGGAATAATGGATTTTGGTTTGGAGCTTTCAAAAAAATATAGAGTTATTAGTACACTTGTTTTTAAATTGAGATGAAATTTTCTGAATTATAAACACTTGTTTTCTTAATTTTGTTTATGATTTTATTTTTTGATAAAAGAATACTCAAAAAAATAAAAAAGTTCTTCGGTAAGGGTTTACAAATTATCAGCATTATGATAGAATACAGTTACAAGTTAATACAAGGTGAGTGTTACTAAGTAATATTAGGCATGATCACAGGTGAATTAGAAATCGGATGATTTTCTAGTTCATTTGTGGTCATTTTTTGTACTCATATACCTTTAAGAAATAAAAGGAGGTTGACATGTATCGAATTCTAAATCCAATGAATCACAATGTCTCGCTTGTCAGAAATGATAAAGGAGAAGAAGTGATTGTAATTGGTAAGGGGATTGCATTTGGAAAGAAGAAGGGGGATTTGATTGCTGAAAATCAGGTTGAGAAAATTTTTCGGATGAAGACCGAAGAGTCCAGAGAAAACTTTATGGCTCTCCTCAAAGATGTTCCGCTTGATTTTATCACAGTGACCTATGAAATCATTGATAAGCTATCAAAGAAATATCATTATCCGATTCAAGAGTATCTCTATGTAACCTTGACAGATCATATTTACTGTTCTTATCAAGCCATAACGCAAGGAAGGTACAAGGATAGTAATTTGCCAGATATTTCTGCCAAGTATCCTGTCGCTTTTCAAATCGCAAATGAAGCATTTGAAATTTACCGTCAGAAGCTAGCGGATCATTTTCCTGAGGACGAAATTATTCGGATTGCTTATCATTTCATTAATGCCGAAGGTGAAAATGAAGTGGAAGTGGTTGAGTCGATTGATAAGAGGAAAGAAATTCTCAGGAATGTTGAAGAAGTGCTAAAGGGTTATGCAATTCAACGAACTAAAGAGAATAATCATTTCTATGATCGTTTTATGATTCATTTGAATTATTTCTTGGATTATTTGGATAGATCCAGAGATGATAATCAATCACTTCTAGATATGGAAGACCATATCAAACAATCTTATCCAAAAGCATTCGAAGTTGGCTCCAAGATTTACGATGTAATTACGCAACATACGGGTCTTGATTTGTATAAAAGTGAACGTGTTTATCTAGTTCTACATATCCAACGTTTATTGTCATAAAAATTTAATTAAAAATATATAAGGAGAATTCTATCATGAATAGAGAAGAAGTAACATTGTTAGGTTTTGAAATCGTAGCCTATG
>CAUPXP010000050.1:0-7063 GCA_963515455.1 Streptococcus mitis
TTGTCCTTTCTCGAGCTTAGCTTTTCTTCAACCCACTACAGTTGACAAAGAGCCCTAAAAGCGAGGCCAAGACAGGGGAGATAGCAGGTATTTTGCGAAAGTCACATCACATACCAAAAGATAAACCTAGAAAAAGCA
Organism: Streptococcus mitis; assembly: GCA_963515455.1. Taxonomy (GTDB): domain Bacteria; phylum Bacillota; class Bacilli; order Lactobacillales; family Streptococcaceae; genus Streptococcus; species Streptococcus mitis_DN. Next base: position 139 of record CAUPXP010000050.1, read on the forward strand.
AGCCTAAAAAGGAGTCATAAAGAAGATTGAACATGAGGAAAAGTCCCCATATCATCAAGTAATCCCAACGCCCACTTCGTTTTGCAACTAGGAATAAAATTAGATGGTAGAGTAGGTGAAAGACTAAAAATCCGATAAAACCTGGATAAAGAAACGGTACCAGACTCTCTAATTGCCAGATCATGACAACTTCTACCAAGACTGAAACTAGGATGATTCCATAATAAAGGAAATTTGATTTTTGAAAAGCGTTTTTCATCATTCTCCCTCCCTTCACTTCTTTCCTGCTATCTTTTATTTTATCATATATTTATATAGATTTTAAGCGCTAATATTCTTTTGAAAAATACTTTTTTTGCTTTACTTCTATAGTGAAAAGGTTTACAATTATAGTAAGAAAATTTCAGGAGGTTTCATTATGGCACAACGTTACCAAAATATTATGGTCGCAATCGATGGTTCTAAGGAAGCGGACTTGGCTTTTGTCAAGGGAGTTCATTCCGCTCTACGAAACGACGCTAAACTCACCATCGCACATGTCATTGACACACGCGCACTCCAAAGCGTATCCACCTTTGATGCTGAAGTTTACGAAGAACTCCAAGTCGACGCTGAAAGTCTGATGAAAGAGTACGAAAAACGTGCTAAAGATGCTGGTGTGGCGGATGTTCATATCGTCATTGAAATGGGAAATCCAAAAACCCTACTAGCACGTACTATTCCAGATGCTGAGGAAGTGGACCTCATTCTTGTTGGTGCAACTGGTCTCAACGCCTTTGAACGCCTCTTGGTCGGTTCTTCATCTGAATACATTCTCCGCCATGCTAAGGTCGATTTGCTGGTTGTGAGAGAACAAGAAAAAACCTTATAATCACGAAGAAAAGGAGCCCCCAGCTCCTTTTTATTTACTATTTATACTCTTCGAAAATCTCTTCAAACCACGTCAACGTCCATCTACAACCTCAAAACAGTGTTTTGAGCAGCCTGCGGCTAGTTTGCTCTTTGATTTTCATTGAGTATTATTTCTCTCTTTATGGCGTTCGTAAGCCTTGAGCTGACGCTGCAGTTCCTTTTTAATCGCGGGTTCTGGAGCATATTTTTCTTCCCAATCATCTGGTTTTAAGATTTTGTGGGTCACTGGATCAAAATGAGCCTTGCCATCTGGAAAAATTTTCCCCATATTAGCCTGATGAACAATATCAAAAATACGTTCTGGGTCCACCCCCATCAAGACAAAACTACCGTAGGTGAAATAAAGCGTGTCAATCAAGGCATCCACCTGCCCCACCAAATCTTCCTGAGCTGGCGTCTTCTTGGCTACTTTATATGCTGCCTTATCAAGAGCCTGATGAAGTTGCGATAGAGCTTGACCAAAGTCCTCTTCCGAAGGACTTGCAGCTCGAACAAACTCCACCAATTCTTCTATTTTAAAGCCAGCCCTGTGGGTTGCACCTTCTAAATCCCAAGCTCGAGGTTCTTCTTGGGTCCGTTCATCCATCATGTGGTGGAAGGTCTTGACCTTATTGAAATGATAGTCACGGCTGACAAAGACTTTTTCTGAGGCCAGAACACCAAAATGTTCCAGGGCCTTGTGGATTCCGTCTTGCTGATTGCTAGTGGTGATGTGCTTGGCAACTTCCTTGACACTGCTACTACCATTTCCCATAGCGACCGACATACCGACACCTGCCAGCATTTCTAGGTCGTTATCGGAGTCACCAAAGGCCATGACTTGATTGAGATCAAAACCATATTCTTTCCCGACTCGGCGTATACCTTCCAATTTTGAATTTCCTTGATTGATGACATCCGCTGCAAATGGATTGCTACGTGTCAATTTCAAGTCTTCAAAATCAGCTGCCGCCTTCTCAGATTCTTCTGGCGTCATCAGCATCAAAACTTGGTAGATAGGCTGATTCATCAGATGAAGCAGGTCTTCTTCCTTTTGGGGAACAACCTTGCTGACCATACGATTAAAGGAATGACTCACTGTCCGAGTTAAAACTGAGGGAACGAAGCGACTGATTCGTTGGGAAAAAGAACCCAGACCAAAGGACATGATTTTGGAACCCAGCATGGCATCCTTGGTCCCTAGGGCAATCTCCTTGCCCTCTTTTTTAGCATAGCTAATTAGATGGCGCAAATGCAACTTGGAAATAGGGCTCGTGAACAAGACTTTGTCTTTAGTAAAGATATACTGGCCATTATAGGTTACCGCAAAGTCCAAATCCAAATCGTCCATCAATTCCTTAACAAAAAAAGGTCCTCTCCCTGTCGCTACGCCAACTAGTACCCCTTGCTCTTTGACAATCTTAATCGCGTCCTTAGTGGATTTCAAAACACTCTTGCGATCGTTGACCAAGGTTCCATCGATATCAAAAAAAACCGCTTTGACTTCCATCCTATCCCAATCTCCCCTTTTGTGATACAATGATTATACCACATTTCAGAAAGAGTGAGTAAATCATGCCTAAGAAAATCCTTGTTTTACATACGGGTGGGACTATTTCCATGCAGGCCGATGCTTCTGGCGCTGTTGTGACAAGTTCAGATAATCCCATGAATCATGTGTCCAACCCTCTTGAAGGAATCCATGTCCACGCCTTGGACTTTTTTAACCTGCCAAGCCCTCATATCAAACCCAAGCATATGCTGGCCCTCTACCAGAAAATTAAAGAGGAAGCTGCTAACTACGATGGAGTGGTGATCACACACGGGACCGATACTTTAGAGGAAACAGCCTATTTCCTTGATACCATGGAAGTCCCCCATATGCCCATCGTTCTAACAGGAGCCATGCGTAGTTCCAATGAACTCGGCAGTGACGGTGTTTATAACTATCTGAGTGCTTTACGAGTGGCTAGCGATGACAAGGCTGCTGACAAAGGAGTTTTGGTTGTTATGAACGATGAAATCCATGCTGCCAAGTATGTTACCAAAACACATACGACCAACGTCAGCACCTTCCAGACTCCAACACACGGTCCACTTGGTCTCATCATGAAACAGGAAATCCTCTACTTTAAGACAGCTGAACCTCGTGTCCGCTTTGACCTTGATCACATACAAGGATTAGTCCCTATCATCTCTGCTTATGCTGGTATGACAGATGAGCTGATTGATATGCTGGATTTGGAACAATTGGACGGTTTGATTATCCAAGCCTTCGGAGCTGGTAATATTCCCAAAGAAACGGCTCAAAAATTAGAAAGCCTTCTGCAAAAAGGAATCCCAGTCGCTCTGGTATCACGATGCTTTAACGGTATCGCAGAACCTGTCTATGCCTACCAGGGTGGGGGCGTACAGTTGCAAAAAGCAGGTGTCTTCTTTGTTAAAGAACTCAACGCCCAAAAAGCCCGCTTGAAACTCCTCATTGCCCTCAATGCCGGACTAAAAGGACAGGCTTTGAAAGACTATATGGAAGGCTAATACTCTTCGAAAATCTCTTCAAACCGCGTCAGCTTCCATCTGCAACCTCAAAACAGTGCTTTGGGCAACCTGCGGCTAGCTTCCTAGTTTGCTCTTTGATTTTCATTGAGTATAACTCCTTCTCTAAAAAGCAAAATCAGGAAATCTTCACGATTCCCTGATTTTTTCTATTTACGTTTTCGTGTTGAACGACGTTCTGTCAAACCATGAGGTAAGAGAACTTCACGTTCTTCCAACTCTTCCTTGTGCATAATCTTAGTCAACATACGCATACTAATGGCACCAAGGTCATAAAGAGGTTGGGCAATCGTTGTCAAGTTTGGACGGGTAAAGCGTGAGATTTGTGAATCATCACTAGTAATGATTTCAAAATCTTCTGGCACAGAAACACCCTTATCAGCCAAACCGTTCAAGACTCCTGCTGCCAACTCATCACCTGTCACAACTGCTGCAGTTGCATTTGATGAAATCAAACGCTCTGCTAAGGCGTAACCATCATCATAGCTATACTTAGATTCAAATACCAAACCCTCACTATAAGCGATTCCTGCTTTTTTCAAGGCTTCCTTGTAGCCAACTAAACGAACCTTACCATTGATGTCATCCACTAGCGGACCGCTAACGAAAGCAATACGCTCATTTTCTTTAGCAAGGTAACTCACTGCATCAATCGTTGCTTGCTTATAGTCAATATTGACACTTGGCAACTGGTGCTCAACATCGACAGTTCCTGCGAGAACAATCGGAGTACGTGAACGCGAAAATTCTGAGCGAATTTTATCTGTCAAGTGATAACCCATAAAGATAATGCCATCTACCTGCTTTGAAAAGAGGGTATTGACAACAGAAACTTCTTTCTCGTTATCTTCATCGCTATTAGCTAGGACAATATTGTACTTGTACATTTCTGCAATATCATCAATCCCTTTAGCAAGTGTTGAGAAATAGCCATTGGTAATATTGGGGATTACAACACCGACAGTGGTTGTCTTTTTACTTGCAAGACCACGCGCCACGGCATTTGGACGGTAATCCAAACGATCAATCACCTCGAGTACTTTTTTACGAGTATTCTCTTTTACATTCTTATTGCCATTGACTACACGGCTAACCGTCGCCATTGAAACTCCAGCTTCACGGGCGACATCATAAATCGTTACTGTATCGTCTGTATTCATTTCATTTCCTTTCTATATCATACCTCACGAGACTCTAAAAAGAGACGGTATGAAAATTTCGTTTTCATGTTTCTACTTATTCCATTCTATCACTAATTGTAAACACTTTCAAGTGTTTTTTGAAGATTGTTTGAAAAAAATTTCATAGAAAACTATGTTTATGAAGAAAAAATCACCTTTTCTTGATTTTTAATCCTATTTGCTGTATGATAAGGGAAAAGAAAGGGGGAAGAAATATGGCTTTTACCAATACCCAGATGCGGTCGGCTAGTTTTGGTATTGTTACCAGCTTGCCTGATGACGTCATTGACTCTTTTTGGTATATCATCGACCATTTCTTAAAAAATGTCTTTGAATTGGAGGAGGAACTCGAGTTTCAATTGCTTAATAACCAAGGAAAAATTACCTTCCACTTCTCAAGTCAACACCTCCCTACAGCCATTGATTTTGACTTTAACCATCCTTTCGACCCTCTGTATCCCCCGAGAGTACTGGTTTTAGACATGGACGGTAGAGAAACTATCCTCCTCCCAGAAGAAAATGACCTATTTTAATACTCAATGAAAATCAAAGAGCAAACTAGGAAGCTAGCCGCAGGCTGCTCAAAACACTGTTTTGAGGTTGCAGATGGAAGCTGACGTGGTTTGAAGAGATTTTCGAAGAGTATAAAAACTCTAGCCTTCAGTTACAAACGACTGAAAACTAGAGTTTTTTCTATTGTTTCAAAGCATTATACAAGTTGCGAATAGGTTGCTTTAATGTCGGATGGATAAAATGAGGCGCAATTTCCTGTAAGGACTCAAGGACAAAAAGGCGTTCCGCTATGTAAGGATGAGGCAAGATAAGGTCATCTGTATAAAGGATCTGGTCCTCCACAAAGAGCAAGTCCAAATCAATCAAACGAGGTCCCCAATGCACTTCTCTCACCCGTCCCATCTCTGCCTCAATAGCCAACAAGGTTTCTAACAAGACTGGAGCTGGTAGCCAGGTTTCCACCTCAATCACCTGATTAGCAAAGCTATCCTGCTCAACACCTCCCCAAGGCTCCGTCGTCAAGACACTGGACTCTTTGAGAATATGGATACCTCGAGCTCGCATGTTCTCAATGGCTTGCTCCAAATTCGCTTGCTTATCTCCCATGTTGCTTCCTAGGGCGATAAAGGCTCGTTGCTTACGGCGATGGATGGTTACTGAGCATGTATCTAGTGGCAAATGTACTGGCGCCCAAGGTTTTTTGAGTTCCAACTTCATTTCTTGGACAAGAGGATAAGCCTCAAAGGTACGTTCTACTAGTTTGTAGGCTACCGTTTCAATCAAATCCTCAGTGGTTTCCTGAAACCAAGTCGTCCACTGCTGACACAATTCTCCATAATGGACAGAGGCCGTTAAATCCAAGTCTGTAGCCGCCTTGGTCATATCATAGGATAGGATGGCGGAAATAACAAACTTTTGCCCCAATTCCTTCTCACTAGGAAAAAGACCATGATAGGCAAAAATTTCCAAATCCTTAATCTGCAGTTGATCCATAATGATTCCTTTCTAGAAAAATCCGCCCAAAGCGGATTCTTTTTATACTCAATGAAAATCAAAGTGCAAACTAAGAAGCTAGCCGCAGGCTGCTCAAAACACTGTTTTGAGGTTGCAGATGGAAGCTGACGTGGTTTGAATTTGATTTTCGAAGAGTATTATAGTCCCATTAAACGATAAGCCTGATTTCGGAGGTCCTTATCTGTTTCAAATAGACCACGAGCTACTGTCGTCAAGGTTGCAGTGCCTGGTTTTCTGACACCACGCATGCTCATACACATATGTTCCGCCTCAATGACAACAAAGGCTCCTTTAGCACCTAGATACTCCATCAAGGCATCGGCTACTTCGATATTCAATCGTTCTTGGATTTGTGGCTTTTTCGAATAAACTTCAACCGTACGGGCTAGCTTAGACAAACCTGCTACACGGCCATCTGGAATGTAGGCTATGTGCGCTCTACCATAAAATGGCAAGAAGTGGTGCTCACACATGGTATGGAAAAAGATATCCTTTTCTACCACCATATTATCGTCAATAATCTCAAAGGATTTTGACAAATGTTCCTCCGCTGTTTGACCAAGACCTGAAAAAATCTCTTGGTACATACGAGCGACACGAGCAGGTGTTTCCTGCAAGCCCTCGCGATTAACGTCCTCTCCTACAGCCTCGATAATCATTTTTACAGCTGTTTCAATCTTTTGTGTATCCATTTTCGTTTTTCCTCTCCATCAGATAGGCTCTCACTTGGCTCAAGAAATACAAGGAACCCGTGACAATCCTAACTGTTT
>CAUPXP010000051.1:0-6650 GCA_963515455.1 Streptococcus mitis
ATAGGAAAAAGCCCATCCATTTTTGCATCTTTGTATCCTGGTACTCTCTTGCTGACTGAAATGGTAAGGATGAACGGTCAATCATTTTAATCCCTCCAATCCACCAGCGGAATGACCGCCAATAAGTTTACTGCGCGTTCAATATTTTAGGAACCTTCAGTTAGGACGGTTCCTTTTTGTATGGCTAAAAAGCCAAACTGTTCTCTGACAACATCAATAGCTGTCTGAAGTCTATTTTCTTTTTCAATTTCTTCTACATCATGCAAAATGAGGACAACCCTTTTACTACCAAGGTGTTCTGTGCAGAATGCGGTTCAGCTTTTGGACGTAAGAACTGGACGACCAGTCGTGGCAAACGTAAAGTTTGGCAGTGTAACAACCGTTATAAGGTAAAGGGACAGATTGGTTGTCAGAATAACCATATCGATGAGGGAACACTAGAGAAAGCTGTAATGATGGCAGTTAAACTACTGAGTGAGAATATGGATTTGTTGCATGGAAAGTGGAATAAGATCTTGGAAGAAAACCAGTTATTAGAAAAGCATTACAGTGTGTTACTGGCTGAATTGATAAATAAGGAGTGTTGGGAATATGATTCCTTTGAGATGTGTCAGGTACTAGATAGTATTTTGATTTCGGAGGATGGACAGATAACCGTTAGATTTTTGGAAGGAACAGAAGTTGATTTATAAGGCTGTAGGCATAGTATAGTTCACTATGTTTGCAGCCTTTTTTCTTGTTTAGTGGTATAATTATATGTAGGATTTTTTTAATATCGGTTACTTTTTATGAATTAACCAAAAAACTAAAATGGAGTTGCTTTATAATGAGATATTCTGAAGAAGCATTACAATCATGGATTAAGCCGTTATCTGCCACTGAAGAAACACGGGTTGAAAATACTATTGGAATGATTAAAGATGCAATAGAAAGGAGTGGGCTCTCTTCAAAGTATGAATATGAAATTTTTGCCCAAGGTTCTTATGCAAATAATACGAATGTAAAGAAAAATAGCGACATTGATATCTGTATCATGGTGAAATCTTTATTTTATTGTGAGTATGTAGATGGGTTATCGGACCTAGACTATAATTACTCTAGTAGCAGCACCAATGCTAATGTATTTAAAAACGAAGTGATTAAAGCGTTAATTTCAAAATTTGGTGCAGAATCAGTTTCTATTGGCAATAAGTGTATCAATATTAATTCTAACTCATATCACGTAAATGCAGATGTAGTCCCATGTTTTCAATATCGAAATTATAGATATATTGGTAGCAGGTCATCTGAAAAATTTGTTGAAGGCATCAAATTTTTTACCTCAAACGGAAATTATGAAGTAATTAATTATCCTAAAGTTCATATACAAAATGGTATCTCTAAGAATAAATCTACTCACTATAAATATAAATATTTAGTTAGGATTATGAAGCATATTAAGAACGAGATGCAGGAGCTAGGATTGACAAACGAACGCATTTCTTCATATTTGATAGAATGTTTGGTCTGGAATATACCTGAACAGATGTTTTTCAATAGTAATAGCTACACAGGGTTGTTACAGCAAGCGTTATATTACATAGTGTCTCAAGTGAATTTAAATTGGGTTGAAGTAAGTGGAATGTATTACATTTTTCGTTCAGAGCAGAAATGGAATTTACAGGATACAAAAACTTTTTTAGTTAGAATGATTGAATTTTTGGATTATAAATAAAACTTATGAATGAACAGCAGAAAAAATTTTTGAATATTACAATATGGGTTTTTGCAATTTGCTTGTTATTAAGATTGTTAATAAGTGGCCAAGAGATTGCAGTGAATCTTAAATCTGATATTTTGGCATTGGTATATTCAGCCATTGGGTATATTGGTGAAGCTATATCAGTTACAGCAATTATTATGGCTATTTTTGAAAAAACAGCATGGCGGTGGCCATTACTATCTAAGATTCATAATGTTCCAATTTTATTTGCGAATTATGTAGGTAGTTTCAAGACGGACTATGATCAGAATGAAAGAAATTGTGAACTTACTATTGAACAGTCATTTACGACTATTAAAGTTAAGTTTAAAACGGGTGAAAGTTCGAGCCATAGCATTACAGCATCAATTATCAATGATAATGGAACACAAAAATTAATTTATACATATTTAAATAGCCCAAGGGCTGAATTGCAAAGTCCTATACATTATGGGACGGTAATTCTTGATATTGATAATCCAAATCAACTAGAAGGAAATTATTATACTAATCGAGGAACCAAAGGTTCAATGAGTTTTGAGATAAACAACCCTTCTCGCTAGTTGGATTTGTAAAGATTTAAATAAAGAAAGAAGAACTAACTATCGGAAACTTGGCATAGATGTAACAATACTGTATATTAACGAAGCCGTAAATACTCGCATTAGTTACGTTTAATAGTTTAATACGGATATTCAGCAGCTTTGATTTCGTTTCACAGTATAGGTAGTAACCGTCAAGACATGTGGAGGCGGTAGTTTTGATGTCAAAAGTTGCAACCAGTGAATAAATGAAGTGTAGAAAATAAAGGCTTGTTCAATTCAATATATAATGAATTACCGGCACCCAAACCAAAGAAAAAGAAATAATTAAATTAGAAGTTGAAGGGGGGAAGAATGAGAATCGGAGTTATTCAAGCAAGTTCGCAAGCGACCAAAAATCAAATAATCTATGATGCTGTATTAAAGTATGCTCCAAAGAAATCTGAGGTTATAAATTTTGGCTGTACGATGGAAGAAAATGAAAAATACTCGTATATAGAAATTTCTATTCTTATAGGTATCTTGTTGGCAAGTAGGACAGTTGATTTCGTTGTTACGGGCTGTTCTTCCGGACAAGGAATGATGCTTGCTTGTAATAGTATGCCTGATGTCATTTGCGGATATGCACCTACACCGAATGATGCCTATTTATTTGCTCAGATTAATAATGGAAATGCGATATCATTACCATTAGGTGAAAATTATACATGGTCAGGTACTGAAAATCTTGAAAGAACAATAGAAGCTCTTTTCTCGGAGCCATTTGGACAAGGATACCCCAAAAGTGAGGCAGAGAGAAAGGTAAGAGATGCTGAGAAACTTAAAGAAATAAGAAGAATCGGGCAGGTTCAGTTTGAAGAATTCGCAAATGTACTAGATATATCATTGTTTGAATCAATCAAGAGGAAACAGAATGTAATTCAGAATGTAAAGGCGTATGGGAAGAAAGAAATAGCTGATTTAATGAAATGAGTAAATCACAGTTTGTCGGGGTAATACCTTTTAACGATAACCTTATGCTATCGTCAAAAGGTTTATAGACATGTTCCCACATACATGTTCACTTGGCATACATAGTGTTCACTCGTTTTATGTCGAGTGTGTGGTACTGCTTTTAAGAGCTGATTGAACAAGGAAAATTAGCTAGTGAAAGTCCTACAGTAAGGAGTTTAAACATGAAATTCCATGAATTTGGTAATAAGAATTTGCCTCCTATTTTACTGATACATGGTGGTGGCAGTTCTTGGTGGAATTATCTTCGTCAAGCACGAATCCTGTCAGAAGAATACCGTATTATTCTACCCACTTTGAATGGCCACGGAGAGGAATATCAACTTGATTATGTTTCTACTGAAGATTCTGCTTTGGAGATTCTAGACTATATCAAAGCAAACTGTGGTGGGAAATTGTTTGCAATCGGTGGTGTTTCACTTGGTGGTCAAATTGCCATGGAGCTTTTATCTTTAGATAGTGAAATTGCTGAGAAGGCCATCATAGACGGAAGCCTCTGTATTCCTCAACCAAGGTTAGCTAAAATCAGCATCTTTCTAGTGTCTCTATTTGGTAAATTGATGTTCAATAAATTCTCTTGCAAACTTCAGTTAAGCATGATGAACAAACTCTATCCTAAACTGGCTTATCCAGAGGAAATAAAAGCTTATTATTTGGAGGATCTGCCAAGGACGCCTATTAAAACATTGGTGACCATTTACAAAACCTATATGGGGCATTACAAGCTGAAAGATATGATTTCTGCTAGCAAGGCTCAGGTTCTGTATATCTATGGTGAAAAAGAATTGAACTGTGTGAAAGAATCAGCGAAATTATTTCATCAGCTACATGCAAATACAATTTTGTATGAAGCAAAGGGCTATAATCACGGCTATTTGTCAGCTTACCTACCTCAAGAGTGGATTGATTTAGTTGAGCCATTTTTAAAGAGCAATCCATTGGGGATATGTAATGAATCTTATATGTAACAAGGAGGAATCTGATGCTCGGAGCAATCGTTGGAGACATTGTCGGTTCTGTTTACGAGTGGAACAATATCAAAACGAAGGACTTTCCTTTATTTCGGAAGGACTGCTTTTTTACAGATGATACGGTTATGACCTGTGCTGTTGCAGAAGCAATTATGAATGGGGGACAAAAAGACGACTTCATTGACGCGATGAAGAAATATGGCAGAATGTATCCGAATGCTGATTACGGTGCTCGGTTTAATACCTGGCTAAAGAGCGATAACCGTGAGCCTTATAATAGCTTTGGGAATGGATCAGCTATGCGTGTTTCTCCATGTGCTTGGGTCATGGACTGTGGTTTTTATGAGAGAACCGGAATGTGGTCATCATCTAGAGAACTTGCGAGTCTTTCTGCAGAGGTAACCCATAATCATCCAGAAGGTATTAAAGGTGCTATGGCTACAGCTGATGCTATCTTTCTTTGTCGTTTTTACTTTGGTGGTTATTGTAGCGAATATGAGCAACCAATTGACGACAATACTACGGAGTGTAAAAGACGGATTAAGGATTATATAGAGAAGACATACGGCTACAATCTATCTCAAACTTTAGATGAAATCCGTCCTAACTATCGTTTTAACGAAACATGTCAAGAAACTGTCCCTCAAGCCATTATCGCCTTTCTTGAGAGTAGAGACTTCGAAGATGCGATAAGAAATGCCATCTCACTTGGTGGCGACAGTGATACTCTGGCTGCAATTACTGGCAGCATAGCCGAGGCAGCTTATGGTATTCCTGATTGGATAAAGGATAAGGCCTATTCTTACTTGGATGAACCCTTAAAGGATGTAGTTATGCGATGGGAAAATAGAATAAAATCATATTAATCTCCAGTACGTCATATTTCTCTTTTCTATATTTTCATTGTATAATGAGGGTATAGTTAGATGCGTATGATGAAATATAACCATTTCTATCGAATATTAAGGAGAAATTAATGAAAAAAGCAATGGTAATTATTAACCCTACCTCTGGTGGGGAAAAGGCCTTGGATTACAAAGAAAAGCTGGAGAATAAAGCAAAAGAATATTTTGAGCACGTAGAAACCAAAATTACCGAAAAAGCTTTGGATGCAACACATTTTGCTGAAGAAGCTTCTCGTGAGAAGTACAATGCAGTGGTTGTGTTTGGTGGAGATGGGACTGTTAATGAAGTCATTTCGGGTATTGCTGAGAGAGACTACATTCCTAAGTTAGGGATTATCCCAGGCGGTACGGGTAACCTCATTACAAAACTGTTGGAAATCAATCAAGACATCGATGGCGCTATTGATGAACTCGATTTTAACTTAACCAATAAGATTGATATTGGAAAAGCGAATGACAATTATTTTGGTTATATTTTTAGTATCGGTTCTCTACCTGAGGCGATTCACAATGTTGAAATCGAGGACAAGACAAAATTCGGTATTTTAGCCTATGCTGTAAATACCATGAAGTCTGTCATGACGGATCAAGTCTTCAACATTAAGGTGGAGACGGAAAATGGAAATTATGTTGGTGAAGCTAGCCATGTTTTGGTTCTCTTGACAAATTACTTCGCTGATAAGAAAATTTTTGAAGAAAACAAAGACGGCTATGCTAATATTTTGATTCTAAAAGATGCCTCTATATTCTCTAAATTATCCGTCATTCCTGATTTACTAAAAGGGGATGTTGTCGCAAATGATAATATTGAGTATATCAGAGCGCGTAATATTAAGATCTCTTCAGATAGTGAATTGGAGTCAGATGTTGACGGCGATAAATCGGATAACCTACCTGTAGAAATCAAAGTCCTAGCTCAGCGAGTAGAAGTATTTTCAAAACCGAAAGAGTAGAAAATAAAAATTAGTTTATTATTCACAACGAAATTAAGTTCTATATCAACGATTGGAGGAGGAATGAATTCTCTATTTGATGAATTTCGAACAATTTGTTCTCATTTAAACCAAATCGGAATCACTCCGACGCTCATGGGGTCTTTGGGGTTTGAATACCGATCAAATGAAGAATGGGGGCCGTCTGACATTGACATTCATGTGCCTGGTGACCCTAGAGGTTGGGAAGCACCCGATCATCTCAGAATTTATGAGTGGGACAAGATAATGAAAGTGATGAAACACTTAGGCTATGCCTTAATAGATATTCATGAGCATGAATTCAAAAAAGATGGTCTGAGTGTTGAATTCGGAAGTATCGATTCTTTACCTGATTTTGCAGGAGTTTCGGAATCGGATATAGAGTTGATTCATCTCGAAAACATCACTTTTCGCATTCCAAATCTAGAACAGTTTTTAAGTATTTACAAGGCTTCTTCCCAAGATTCTTATCGAAATGAGCACAATAACAATAAGGATTTTAAAAA
>CAUPXP010000052.1:0-6478 GCA_963515455.1 Streptococcus mitis
TTCGCTCTCGAGTTTCTTGGCTCAGGCTGAAAAAGTCCACAGGACTTACTTCGCTTTCAAGTTTCTTGGCTCAGGCTGAAAAAGTCCCCCAGACTTTTTCACTCCCACAAATCTTTCTATTTTTTTCTTCTACTAGTATAACAAAAAAAGGGAAGAAGGCAAACTTCCCTGTTTAGTCATTTTCTTGATTTTCTTCCCAGTCGTGGTAGGCAGCGTAGAGTTGACTTTTATTCCACTGGTAAATCTTAGCGACTTCCTTGATAGCTTGATTTTTCTTCATGCCTTGCTGGATGCGTACTTGTATTTCTGAAAACAAGTCCTCCTCGTCTTTTTCTTCCACATCCTGACTGGCACCTTCAACAATGATAAGGCATTCTCCCTTAAGTGGCGTTTCAGAGATACTTTCCAGCAATTCAGAGATCTTTCCCCTTTGGTATTCTTCATAGATTTTGGTCAATTCCCTGACCAAAACGACCGAGCGGTCACCATAGACTGCTAGCATATTTTCTAGCGTATCTGCCACACGATGAGGCGATTCGTAGAAAATTTGTGTTTCAGGATAGTCTTTTTTCGAGTCGAAAAATTGCTTTTGCTGGCCTGATTTTCTAGGTAAGAAACCATAAAAGATATGCGGTTGCGGGGCCAAACCACTGGCAATCAAGGCAGAAATTCCTGCAGAGGCACCTGGAACAGTCACAACCGTAATTTCTTCCTCAATCGCTACCTTAACCAAATCATGCCCAGGGTCTGAGATACTAGGCAAACCTGCGTCGGATACCTGAGCAATACTTTGCCCTGCTTTCAGGAAACCAATCAAATCAGGAATCTTTTCCTTGGCATTGTGCTCATGAAAACTGATCTGCTTGGTAGAAATATCAAAATGCTTGAGCAATAGACCTGTATTGCGCGTATCCTCAGCAGCAATCCAGTCCACTTCTTTCAGGGTTTGGATAGCTCGAAAGGTCATATCATCTAGATTGCCAATCGGCGTTGCTACTAGGTACAGCTTCCCGTAGGAAGACTGCCCCTTAAAACTTTTTTGAATCTGCATGCCTACTCCCTGTACAACAACTCGTCACAGAACATACATTCCTCATCCTGCTCCCGACGTTGTCCATAAAAATCATTACATACGTGAAAACCATCTTTATAAATTCGACGGACACTTTCACGAACATGCTTAGCCTTGACAGGAGCGTCTGCTTCCACCTCACCCAAGCGTTCGCGCAACTTAGAATTTTCCAAGCGAAGAGCTGTATTTTCTTCTACTAGGCTCTTGAGATTTTTCTTGATGGCTTCCACATCGGCCAAGGTTACCAATAACTGTTGGGAAAAATCATCCAGCGCGTCAAATAATTCTTTTTTATCCATAAACCAGCCCTTTCCTTTCTTTATCGTTCATTTTTGAGTTTATATTTCTTTCAAGACCAGATATTCCATGGCATTTTGAAAGCTGACATTAGCTTGCCACATTTTTCTAGCTTCTAGCAAATCTTGTAGAATCACTCTTACTCTTGCTTGTAGGATATCTTGTCCACAGAGAACTTCAAGAATCCGTAAAACCTGATCTTGTTTTTCCTTGTCATCTGCCAAGCTAGCTAATTTAGCAACCTGCAGATAACTTTCTTTTTTCTTAGCTACTAACCAAGTCAGCAGGCGTTCACTTTCATCGACCAAGGTCCAAAAACTTGCCTGATTGGCTAACTTTTCTGCTTCAGCTCGCGATTGACTAAACTGGGCTAAAAGAGTTGCTTTTTTCTTAACCAGTCCCATTTGTTCTAAGAGCAAGATGAGCTTCTCTTCTTGCTTTTTAAAGTGGAAAATCTGGGTCCGACTTCGAATTGTTGGTAAGATCTTTTCCTCATCGCTGGTCAAGAAGAAAATATAAACCTCACTCTGGGGTTCTTCGATGACCTTGAGCAGAGAATTGGTTGCATTAGGATGCATTTTCTCAGCTTGCTCGATAATAAAGACCTGTTGTTGGTTTTCAATCCCTGCTTGAGAAAACTGCCCCACTAATTCTCGAATCCGTTCTGTCTTGATGACCTGATTGACTGGCTTAATCAAAGTGACATCGGGAAATTCTCCCTGTTCAATCAGCTTACAATTTCGGCAGTTTTCACATGGTAAAACGCCTACCTTATCTGTACAAAAGAGGCTTTTAGCTAAAAACTGCGCCATTTCCAAGCTTCCAAAAAAACCTGAAAAAAGATAGGCGTGATTGAGCTGGTCTTGCTCCAAAATACGGACAAAGCGGTCAAACTGGGCTGGTTGCCAAGCCTTTAGTTGATCTTGTTTCATTTGGCCAAGCCCATTCTGTCAAACAAGACAGCCTTGGTAGTTTCCACAACCTGCTCCAAAGGGAGACTAGCATCAATCTTGACAATGCGATTTCTTTCTTTGTCCAGAAGAGAAAGGTAGCCTTGACGGACTTTCTTGTGCAATTCCAACCCTTCCAAGTCCAGACGATTGACCTCGCGATTGCTATTAGCAGCAATGCGAGCCAGTCCTTCTTCCACCTCAATATCAAAATAGAGTGTCAAATCGGGTTTGAGGCCATCTGTCGCAAACTGGTTAAGCCAGTCAATGGCTTCAATGTCCAAACCACGACCAAATCCCTGATAGGCAACAGAACTATCAATAAAACGATCCATAATGACCAACTTACCAGCTTCAAGTGCTGGAAGAACTTTTTCTACCAAGTGCTGTCTGCGACTGGCGATATAGAGAAGAAGTTCTGTCTTCGCATCCATCTGAGTATGACTTGGATCCAAAATCACTTCCCGAATCTTCTCCCCAATCAAGACTCCGCCAGGTTCACGGGTCGTCAGCACCTCTACCCCTGTTTCCTCTAAAATTGGGAGCAGAGTCTCTAAAACACTGGTCTTTCCTGCTCCCTCTGGTCCCTCAAGAGAGACTAAAAATCCTTTTGACATGTCTAACTCATTTCTTTTTTACTACTTCTATTCTATCAAAAAAATAGGGGTTTGTGACAATCTTTTTGTTTTCTCATTTCATACTCAATGAAAATCAAAGAGCAAACTAGGAAGCTAGTCGCAGGTTGCTCAAAACACTGTTTTGAGGTTACAGATGGAAGCTGACGCAGTTTGAAGAGATTTTCGAAGAGTATCAACCACCATAAAAGAGGCAGACAAATCCACCTCTTATTTACCTAGTTCTTGTGTTCGTTTGTAGGCTTGACCAACTGCATCCATGACCGTTCCTCGAAAAGCATGCGCTTCTAGGCTCGCTACACCAGCGATAGTCGAACCACCTGGGCTACAAACTTGATCTTTCAAGACCCCAGGATGTTGCTGACTTTCAAGGACCAATTGCCCAGCTCCTACCACAGTTTGAGCCGCCATTTTCAAGGCCGTTTCTCGTGGCAATCCCGTCTGAACACCCGCATCTGCCAAGGACTCAATAAAGAGATAGACAAATGCTGGTCCACAGCCTGCAAGACCTGTAGCTGCATCTATTAAGCCTTCCCCAAGTTCAACCAAGAGGCCAGCCTTGGTTAAAAGCTGACAAAAGAGCTCACTGTCCTCAGCCCTGCAATTAGGAGACAAGGCATAACTAATCACTCCTTGCCCGATAGAAGCAGGGGTATTTGGCATCATACGAATAATTCGGTGTTGACTTGGGATAAGACTTGCTAGTTTTTCCAAGGTCAACCCAGCTGCCATGGAGATTAAAAGAAGACTTGCTCGTTTTTCAAGGATATTCTGGTATTGAGAAAGCAGTTCAGAAAACTGAGCAGGCTTAACTCCTAGAAAAATCACATCTGCTTCTGCAAAGATTTCGTCATTGCTTGAAGCCTGACCACCAAAGTCTGCAATGAAAGCATCTACCTTGGCTTGACTACGATTGGCAAGGAGAAGGTCATCTCCCGTCTTAGCCTGCAAAACAGCCTTAGCCAAGCTAGCACCCATATTCCCCAAGCCGATAAATCCAATCTTCATCTCTTACTCCCTTATCTGTCCGTCACCAGTAACCACATACTTGTAGCTAGTCAACTCTTTCAAGCCCATGGGACCACGCGCGTGCAATTTCTGAGTTGAAATCCCCATTTCACAACCAAGACCAAATTGACCTCCATCGGTAAAACGAGTTGAGGCATTGACATAGACAGCTGCAGAGTCCACTTGATCTGTAAAGTAAGCTGCAGCTTCAGCGTTTTTCGTCACAATGGCATCCGAATGATGGGTACTGTGGGTTTCAATATGGGCAACCGCTTCTTCTAAACTGCTCACAACCTTAACAGCTAGGACATAGTCTAAAAACTCGGTGTCAAAGTCTTGGGCCTCAGCTGCTCGACCTGAAACGAATTGGCTTGCTTTGCTATCCAAGCGGAATTGAATTGGCTCCAGTCCAGCTTCCTTACGCTCTGTAACTAGAACTTGCTCCAAGCGAGGAAGGAAGCTTGCTGCTTTGTCTTCATGAACGAGAAGGACCTCCATGGCATTACATACAGAAGGACGACTGGTTTTGGCATTGTTGATGATAGACAGCGCCTTGTCTTCGTCTGCATCCTTGTCCACATAAACATGGACAATCCCAGTTCCTGTCTCAATAACTGGCACAATAGCATTTTCAATCACTGCATTGATCAAACCAGCTCCTCCACGAGGAATGAGAAGATCTAAATAACCCTTGGCCTTCATCATGGCATAGCTGCTTTCTCGGCTAGTATCTTCCACCAGTTGAATCACATCTGGGTGAATAGTCGTTGTCTCCAAGCCCTTCTTCAAGACTGTGACAATAGCATGAGCTGTTTGATAGGCATCCTTCCCACTACGAAGAACAACCGCATTTCCACTCTTGAGAGCCAAAGCAGCCGCGTCAGACGTCACATTTGGACGGCTTTCATAGATAATACCAATAACACCCATAGCCACACGTTTTTTGGTGATAACCAAACCATTTTCAAGATGATTGGTTTCTAAAACTTCACCAATTGGATCTGGTAAAACAACCACTTCACGAATACCAGTTGCCATCGCTTCTATACGCCCTGCATCCAAATAAAGACGATCCAGCATCACATCTGAGATTTTACCCTTAGCAGCTTCCATATCAAGGGCATTGGCTGCTAAAATTTCCTCAGTAGCTGCTGATAAGTGATCAGCCATAGCTAGCAAGGCCTGGTTTTTCACCTCTTCACTAGCTGTGTTGATCGATTTTTTAACAGCCTGTACCTGTTCAAATTGTTCTTGTGTACTTACCATAGTTTACCTCTAAAATTCTGTAAAGAGTAGTTGGATTTCAGGCGTAATGGAAATCCAGTCATCACGGTGAATCAAGACACCCTTGGCTTTTTGAGAACGCAACATATCCTCCAAAGCAGATGCCCCAAATTGCACGCGCCCTTTTCCAAGTGATTTTCCACTTTCCTTGTCAAATACTGTCACAATATCACCGTAAGAAAAGGCACCTTCTGCTTCAACAACACCAGATAAAAGGAGACTCTTGCCATGTTGAGAGAGAGCTTCTGCAGCCCCTTTATCAACCCAAATAGAACCTTGACTCTGAGCATAAAAAGCCAGCCATTGTTTCTGGGTACGAAGTCCCTTCTCTTGCGCAACAAAGTAGGAACCATCCTCGGTTTCCTCAGCTGCTTCAATCATGGCATCTGCCTTCAAGGATGAGCAGATATAAACAGGAACTCCTGATTCCGTCGCAATAGTCGCTGCTTTGATTTTGGTTAACATGCCCCCAGTACCGTTTGAAGAACCTGCTCCACCGGCCATATCAATAATCTCACGATTGATGGTCTCGATTCGCTCCAAGCGTTTGGCAGTTGGGTCTGAATTAGGATTTCCAGTATAAAGACCGTCCACATCTGTCAAGAGAACCAAAAGGTCTGCTTGGACCATGGCCGCTACCTGTGCACTTAGAGTATCATTGTCCCCAACTTTGAGCTCATCAATGACGACACTGTCATTCTCATTGATGATAGGAATCGCGCCACGGCTAAGTAGAACTGACAAAGCCTGATGGGCATTTTTATAACGGCGCTTATCCACAAAGTCATCTTGGGTCAGCAAGATTTGTGCAGAAACGATTTGGCGCAAGAGAAGATTGGTCGTGTATTCTTCCAACAAAAGGCCTTGCCCTACCGCTGCTGAAGCCTGTTTATCAGCAATCTTAGTCGGACGCTTTTTAAATCCTAAGGCCCCAAAACCTGCAGCAATGGCACCCGACGACACCAAAATCAATTCATGACCAGCCTCGTGCAACATTGCCAACTGCTGAGTAATAGCCTTTACCTTACTACGTGATAAACTTCCATCTTCATTCGTCAGAGAAGAAGTACCCACCTTAAAGACAATCCGTTTGTATTTCATAGTCTCACTCCGATTCTTCATATTTATCCATTATAACATGAATGGCAGGAAATAGAAAAGAGTTGATAGAAAAAAGAGGCTCTATAATATTTGTAGTGGGTAAATCCCTATAGATATTATGGAGCCTATTT
>CAUPXP010000053.1:0-6423 GCA_963515455.1 Streptococcus mitis
TTCCGTCTGCAGTTTCAAATGTCATACCAGCTTTCAATTTGCTTGCTTCAATCATATTTTTACCTCTTTAATAAATATTATTACTCTTCATTTTACCATAAAATCTTCTGGAAATAAAGCCAAAATAGTTATTGGGAGATGGTAGGGGAGAAAAAACCAACCTCAGGGCTGGTTTTTTTCACATATTAATCTTCTTTCAACTTCGCCAATTCTTGGGCAAGTAGTTTAAGGGCGACTTGTGGATTGGCTTGGCCTTTGGTTGCTTTCATAAGGAATCCTGTGAAGGCCTTATCTGCGTTACGTTTGCCTGACTTGAAATCGGCAACTGCGGCTTCGTTATCCGCAAAGACTTGGTGGATGATTGGAATCAAGATTTCTGGATCTGAGATTTGAACCATGCCAGCTTTTTCAACGTATTCACGCGCTCCACCGCCATTTTTAGCTAGATGGACAAAGACTTTCTTGGCAATCTTAGAAGAGATTGTGCCGTCTTCGATGATGGCAATCATTTCAACCAAGTTTTCTGGTGTCAATTTGATTTGTTCAAGTGTCTTGCCTTCAGCATTCAAGAATTGAGCGACTTCTCCTTGGAGCCAGTTAGAAACTTGTTTAGCATCGCCACCGAGGGCGACAGCTTTTTCAAAGAAATCAGAAGTGACTTTGTTTGCAGTCAACTGGCTAGCATCGTAGTCTGACAAGCCAAGGTCAGATACGTAGCGCGCACGGCGTTCTTTTGGAAACTCTGGCAACTCTGTACGCATTTCCTCAATCCATTCGTCTGAAATTTCAAAGAGGGGTAGGTCTGGTTCTGGGAAGTAGCGGTAGTCTGCAGCACCTTCTTTGACACGCATGAGGATGGTTGCCTTGTTAGCTTCATCGTAACGGCGTGTTTCTTGACGGATTTGACCACCTGAGCGAAGGATTTCAGCTTGACGTTGAACCTCGTATTCAAGACCTTTGCGAACGTTTGAGAAGGAGTTGAGATTTTTCAACTCAGTCTTGGTACCGAATTTTTCTTGACCATAAGGACGAAGAGAAATATTGGCATCCACACGCATAGAACCTTCTTCCATCTTAACGTCAGAAATACCAGCGTACTGGATGACTTCCTTGAGGGCAGTTAGGTAAGCATAGGCTTCTTCTGGCGAACGCATGTCAGCTTCAGATACAATCTCAATCAAGGGCACCCCTTGGCGGTTGAGGTCAACATAAGAGTAGCCATCTGTACCGTGGGTGTTTTTACCAGCGTCTTCTTCTAGGTGGGCACGTTCGATACCGATTCTCTTGGTCGTACCGTCTTCTAGTTCGACTTCAATCCAGCCGTTATAACCGATTGGCTCATCAAACTGAGAAATTTGGTAGGCTTTAGGATTATCAGGGTAGAAGTAGTTCTTGCGGTCAAAGTGCATCTTTTTATGGATGTCCATGTTGAGGGCAAGAGCAGCCTTGATTCCGGCATCGACAACACCTTTGTTGAGAACCGGAAGTACTCCTGGGAAAGACCAGTCAATCACGTTAGTGTTGGCATTTTGGTCATTTCCAAAGTGGGCAGATGTAGGTGAGAAGATTTTTGAATTGGTGTTGAGCTCTACGTGGACTTCAAGTCCAATGACTGTTTCAAAGTTCATTAGTTGTCACCTCCAAAAATCACGGGTTGTTGTTTGTGGTAGTCTGTTGTTGCTTCAAAAGCAGCAGCAGCTTGGTAAATGGTTTCCTCAGAATACTTAGGACCAATCAATTGAAGACCGACAGGTAGACCTTGAGAGAAGCCAGCAGGAATCGAAATTCCTGGGAGACCTGCCAAGTTGACTGGGATGGTCAAAAGGTCAGCCAAGTACATGGCAACTGGGTCGTGGTTGAGTGAATCCAAGTCATAGGCAACACTTGGAGCAGTTGGTCCCAAAATCAAGTCATAATCCGCAAAAACTTTTTCGAAATCTTGAATGATGAGGGTACGGACCTGACCAGCTTTCTTGTAGTAAGCATCGTAGTAACCTGATGAAAGACTGAAAGTACCTAGCATGATACGACGTTTCACTTCTTCACCGAAACCTTGGCTACGGCTGTTTACATAGATTTCATCAAGATTAGTTGCATCTTCTGCACGGTAGCCATAACGGATACCATCAAAGCGTTGCAAGTTTGAAGAAGCTTCTGATGAAGCGATGATATAGTAAACGGCAACACCGTATTTAGAGTGAGGCAGGCTGACTTCTTCGACAATAGCACCCAATTTTTCAAAGTGTTTAGCGGCATTAAGAATGGTTTCCTTAACCTCTGGATCAATTCCTTCACCAAGGTATTCCTTAGGCAAAGCAATTTTCATGCCCTTGATGTCTTGACCGATTTTTGAAGTAAAGTCGGCAATGCGGACAGGAGCAGAAGTAGAGTCTTTGACATCTTCGCTGGCAATAGCGTTGAGCAATAGAGCATTTTCCTTAACAGTTGGTGCGAAAGGTCCGATTTGGTCTAATGAGCTACCGAAGGCAATGAGACCGAAGCGAGAAACCGTTCCGTAGGTTGGTTTGAGACCAACAATCCCGTTGAAGGCAGCAGGTTGGCGGATAGAACCACCAGTATCAGAACCAAGTGACAAGCGGACTTGCCCTGAGGCTACAGCTGCGGCTGAACCACTTGATGAGCCACCAGGAACTTTGCCTTGATCCCAAGCATTTTTAGTGGCCCCATAGTGAGAAGTCTCACCTGAACCACCCATGGCAAATTCGTCCATGTTGGTCTTTCCGACAACAATCATGCCCTTGGCTTTTGCATTGGCAACGGCTGTCGCATCAAAAATTGGCTCGTAGTTATAGAGCATTTTTGAGGCTGCAGTTGTGAGAATACCGTCTGTAGAGATGTTATCCTTAACAGCCAATGGAATTCCTGAAAGGACGTTATCAGCATCAATTCCAGCTTCATCAATGGCTTTGGCTTGAGCAAGAGCCTGCTCTTCAGCGATGGTAACAAAAGCGTTGATAGCTGTCTCGCGAGACTTGATATCTTCAAGCGTTGCTTGTGTCAATTCAATTGCTGAAATTTCCTTAGAGACGAGGAGATTGTGCAAGTCTTCAATGGTTTTATTGTTGAAAGTCATTAGGCATCTCCTCCATCGTCTAGGATAGCTGGTACCTTGATATAGTAGTTGTCTTTTTCAGGTACGTTTTTAAACAAGCGATCACGGTCTGTCCCTTCTTCGGCCACATCAGGGCGGAGTACGGTCTTACGGTCAGCCATAGTTGTAGTAGGTGCGACACCAGTTGTGTCAACTTCGCTTAGCAACTCAACCATGTCAACAATCTTAGACAAGGTAGTCGCAAAGGCAGCAGTTTCTTCTTCAGAGAATCTTAATTTTGAAAGATTGGCAACGTGTGTTACCTCTTCTTGCGTAATTTTCATCTTGCATCCTTTCGTGAAATGATGATTTTTAGTCTGTTCTATTTTACCATATTTTCCTATAAATAAGGGAAGGAAAGGTGAAAAAAGACAGGTATAGGATGGAGAAGGATGGAGAACGGGTTTTTGAAAGAGATAAAAAAATAGCCGTCCTAACTTTGGCGAGTTAACGAGCTATTTTTTAGTTATGTAATTACAGCCACCGTCTTAAACGGCTCTGTGGGGTGTTGTTGACGCAACACCTTTTTCTATATTTATTGTAACATTTATTTGAAAAATTGCAAGGGGAATTAGGCTCCCTAGTATTTGGATAAGTTGGGTAGAAACTGAGTAGCAGGCATTAAAATTGCTTGCTAGTCTTGTCTATTGTGTATTAGCAAACTAAAATTCTTTTAATTTAATATGCACTTTTTTGGTATTCATTCCATAAATCCTGAAGTTCATTTGCGTTTTCTAAAATATATTGCCTGATTATCTTTAGGTCTTTTGCCTTTAATTTACCATCTCTCAGTTCACCGTTTAGAAACATTGAGCCGACCTCTTCTCCGTGGATATAAATGTGAATATGTGCTTTTTGACCTTTATGGTTATGTTCGTTAGGACGAATTTCAATACCATACTTTAAGAAAGAATATTTAGGCATGTAGTAGTCCCACGTAATCCTTCCATGTTTCAAGGTAGTTATCGCGATTCAACTCAATTTGCTTTTGAGCAAAACGAATGTCATAGTCTGCTAAGTCCAAATTTTCCAATACTTCTCCAGTTAGAATACTAAAGGTTCCAATTAATTCATCGTCATCATACATGCGCAAAATAGGGTTATTTGGATTCTTGTAAATATCATCTTTTGTCACTTCTAAATTAGTTACACCAAATTCTTTGAACATGATTATATCTCCTTTTTGTTTTATTATATCATTTTTGCTAGAATTGTCACTGTTTTCTATCTATTTGACTACAAGGGAAAGCTTTTATTCAACATAAAATAGAAATTGAAAAAAATGCTAAAATCCGATATAATGGAGTGTTGAAAGGAATGGTAAAATCCAATGTAGAAATCATTCTTAGCTATTGAAACAAGAAAAATAGAGAATCAAAGAAAGAGAACTTATGAATATTCAAGAAGAAATTAAGAAACGTCGTACTTTTGCCATTATCTCCCACCCGGACGCGGGGAAAACAACCATCACTGAGCAACTGCTCTACTTTGGGGGCGAGATTCGTGAGGCTGGTACCGTAAAAGGAAAGAAAACAGGGACTTTTGCCAAGTCTGACTGGATGGATATCGAGAAGCAACGTGGGATTTCGGTGACCTCATCTGTTATGCAATTTGACTACGACGGAAAACGCGTGAATATCCTTGACACACCAGGACACGAGGATTTCTCAGAAGATACTTATCGTACCTTGATGGCGGTGGATGCTGCGGTCATGGTGGTGGACTCTGCCAAGGGTATTGAGGCGCAAACCAAGAAATTGTTTGAGGTTGTGAAGCACCGTGGTATTCCAGTCTTTACCTTTATGAACAAGCTGGATCGTGATGGTCGTGAACCACTGGACCTCTTGCAAGAATTGGAAGAAGTCTTGGGCATTGCTAGCTATCCGATGAACTGGCCAATTGGGATGGGAAAAGCCTTTGAGGGTTTGTATGACCTTTATAATCAACGCTTGGAGCTCTATAAAGGGGATGAGCGTTTTGCTAGTTTAGAAGATGGGGATAAGCTTTTTGGTAGCAATCCTTTCTACGAGCAAGTCAAGGATGATATTGAACTTTTAAATGAAGCTGGGAATGAGTTTTCAGAGGAAGCTATTCTGGCTGGAGAATTGACACCTGTCTTCTTCGGTTCAGCCCTTACTAACTTTGGTGTGCAGACCTTCCTTGAGACTTTCCTTAAGTTTGCTCCAGAACCACATGGTCACAAGAAAACAGATGGCGAAATTGTGGATCCTCATGATAAGGATTTCTCAGGATTTGTCTTTAAAATCCAAGCCAACATGGACCCTCGTCACCGTGACCGCATCGCCTTTGTCCGTATCGTATCAGGTGAATTTGAGCGTGGCATGAGTGTCAATCTACCTCGTACTGGTAAGGGTGCTAAACTGTCTAATGTTACCCAGTTTATGGCGGAAAGTCGTGAGAATGTGACCAATGCCGTGGCAGGAGATATTATCGGGGTTTACGATACAGGTACTTATCAGGTTGGGGATACCTTGACAGTTGGGAAAAATAAATTTGAATTTGAACCACTGCCAACCTTTACACCTGAAATTTTCATGAAAGTTTCTGCGAAGAATGTCATGAAGCAAAAATCCTTCCACAAGGGGATTGAGCAATTGGTGCAAGAAGGAGCCGTTCAGCTTTATAAGAATTACCAAACAGGTGAGTACATGCTGGGAGCGGTAGGTCAACTTCAGTTTGAAGTCTTTAAGCACCGTATGGAAGGTGAATACAATGCGGAAGTCGTCATGAGCCCAATGGGGAAAAAGACCGTTCGTTGGATCAAGCCTGAGGACCTAGATGAACGGATGTCATCAAGCCGCAATATCTTGGCTAAAGATCGCTTTGACCAACCAGTCTTCCTCTTTGAAAATGACTTTGCCCTCCGCTGGTTTGCGGACAAGTATCCAGACGTAGAGTTGGAAGAAAAAATGTGACTCAGTACCAACAATTGAAACTAAAGTTCCTAATTGTTGGACGCTAGTCGCTATTTGGCGAACTAGCTAACTGCCTCACTAACTGAGTTTTACAAATGGAATCGATTTGTAAAACTCAGTGTCGTAGTGTAAAAATCGGCTTACCTAAACGCTTTGCCGTCATAATGGGAAGTAAGCTCCCCAAACATATGATGGGAATAAAAAAGAAATGAGATAGAGAATGAGAGACGAGAAAAAAGCGATTGTCTTAGGTGCAGATAATGCTTATATGGATAAAGCTGAGACAACAATAAAATCCCTTTGTGTTCATCATGATAATCGGCTCTTTGTCAACTGTAGTGGGTTGAAGAAAAGCTAAGCTCGAGAAAGGACAAA
>CAUPXP010000054.1:0-5999 GCA_963515455.1 Streptococcus mitis
TAAGAGCTTCTTTTGGATTTTCAATACGTTTGTGTGAAATTTGTGATACGTGAACAAGTCCATCGATACCTGGCAATACTTCAACAAATGCACCGAAGTCAGTCAAACGTTTAACTGTTCCTTCTACTACATCACCTTTAGCCAATTTTTGCTCAACGCCATCCCATGGTCCAGGTGTTGTTGCTTTAAGTGAAAGTGATACACGTCCTTCTTCTTCGTTAAGATCAAGGATTTTCACTTCAATTTCTTCACCAACAGTTACAACTGATTTTGGTGATACGTTACGTTCATGTGACAATTCAGTCAAGTGAACCAATCCATCAACACCACCAAGGTCGATGAAAGCACCAAAGCTTGTGATACGTGCAACTTTACCAGTTACTACATCACCAACAGCCAATTTACCGAATACTTCAGCGCGAGCTGCTGCTGTAGCTGCTTCAACAACTTCACGACGTGAAAGGATGAAGCGGTTTTCTTTAGCGTCAACTTCTTTGATTTTAGCATCAAATTCTTGACCTACAAAACGCTCAGTGTTACGTACGAAACGAGTATCCAACATTGAAGCTGGGATAAATCCACGAACACCTTCAAATTCTACTGAAAGTCCACCTTTAACGGCACGAGTTCCTTTAACAGTAACAACTTCTTCTTCGCGACCAACAAGTTTGTCCCATGCTTTGCGAGCTTCAAGGCGTTTTTTAGATACAAGGTATGTAACTGTATCAGTATCTTTACCAACTACTTGACGAAGTACAAGAACATCCAATACTTCTCCTACTTTAACAAAGTCATTGATATCTGCATCGCGATCGTTTGTCAATTCGCGAAGAGTCAAGACACCTTCAACACCAGTTCCAGAGATTGCAACGTTAGCTTGAGTCGCATCAACTGTCAATACTTCAGCACTAACAACATCACCAGTCTCAACTTGGCTAACGCTATTTAGCAAATCTTCAAATTCGTTCATCTAAAAAATCCTCCAACAATCAAGTTTTTTCTTAAACTTGACATACTTATAATTTTTTTCCTAAGCACCCGCAAGGACATGTTCATATCGTTCACGTCTTTCAATTATAAAAATAAAATACCCTAAGATATTTTGCTTTTTATCTTGATTATTACCTAAGAACTGGGGTAGCTGGATTCGAACCAACGCATGAGGGAGTCAAAGTCCCTTGCCTTACCGCTTGGCTATACCCCATTGATGAAATGGAGAGAGAGGGATTCGAACCCCCGAACCCGAAGGAGCGGATTTACAGTCCGCCGCGTTTAGCCTCTTCGCTATCTCTCCTACAATCAACATGGACTATTATATCATGAAAATTTCAAAAAAACAAGACTTATTTTGCTAAATTATAATTTTCAATCAAAATTTCCACAGCTTTTTCCAATTTTTTATAAAAACTATCGACATTCCCATTCTTTATGATGGCAAATTGTCCATCTAATTCGGCAATTTCTCCGATAACTTTTTTACCAATGGTCAAGATATAGCCTTCAAAACTGTCTTTTCCAACATTAACTTTGGCATCTGCTACTTGAATTTCGATTTTTTTATCTTTCTTGCTCATTTCATACCTCTCTTCACTTTTTCTATTTTACAAGAAAATCCTAAAACTAGCAAGAAAAAACTCTATATCAGGCTTGTCTGACATAGAGTTTTCTGCTTTATTTAACATGTTTTTCTAGTTCTTTTTGATATTTGCTATTGGATTCCAATTTTTCTTTTTGCCATTTTTTAAGAGCTTCGTCATATTCTTTTGTTGTAACGATATCTTTTTGCAATTTCATTCCTTTAAAGATATATGGGTCACCTTTAATACCAACTTGTGAGTATGGTTTTGAGAATGGCACGACATTACTTACAACTGGAGAACCACCGGATGAAGCTGTTGGCATCAATAATGAACTATCTGTCAACCAAGCTTGAGCTTTGGCATATTTTTCATATCTCTTCTCTAAGTCAGTGGTCTCAGAAACAGCATCTTCTAACAATTTCTTATATTGATCCAAACCAAGTTTAGCGACAACATCCTTATCTTTTCCTTTCGTAATACCAAGGTGTTTCATGGCAGAACCAGATTTTGGATCCATAATATTCAAGTAAGACGCTGGATCTTGATAGCTTGGAGCCCATCCTGTACTGTTCAAATCATAGTCTTTTTGAGAAGGAACACGCGCTTGTGATGTAATGGTTTCTTTTTCATTATCTGTCATTTGAAGTACATCGATGACAACATTTTCAGCACCAAGAGTTGATTCAATAGACTGTTTGAAAGAGTTGCTTTGTTGAACGGCGATAGTATCTGTTTGTTCAACCGGGACATCCAAGTGAATTGGGAAAGTTACCCCTTTAGATTCCAGGTCTTTCTTAGCTTTTTCGAAAGCAACTTTAGCCTTGTCAGGGTTGTAGATAGAATCCTTACCGTCAACTAGCTCAACACCTTTCCATTGGTCACCATAGTTCACCAACTCTGCTTGAGCGATTTGACCAAAGTTCTTACCACCTGCTTGTACGAAGTTATCTGGAACAAGACTGTTACGAATAATCTTGTCCGCACCGTCTTCACCATTTAGCTGGGCAGCATAAGAATGGCGGTTGAAGGCAAAGTTGATAGCCTGACGGAAGTCCTTATTAAGCATAGCTTCTTTTGTAGAAGTCTTTTGTTCTTCACTTGTTTTCGCAGTTTTATTGTATGATTGACGATTTACGTTAAAGGTGAAGTAATAACTACTTGAGTCCTGTGGGCTATAAGTAATTTTATCTCCGTATTGTTCCAAAGTTGAAGCAAAGTTTGAGCTACTTGGGAAGAGACGGGCTGTCGTATAGGCACCTGAAGAGAAGCTACGAATCAACGATTCCTGATCTGAACCATCGTAGTAGGTCAATTTAATCTTCTCAATTTTAACATTTTCTTTATCCCAGTAATTTGGATTTTTTTCATATTCAATCAACGATTTAGAAGTCAATGTTTTTAAGAAATAAGGACCATTGTAGAGAATGCCTGCTGGGCTAACCTCTCCGTAATTCTTTCCTGATGCCTTTAAAAACTCTTCATTTACAGGTAACATCGTCGCTGTTGTAACTTTTGAATTCCAGAAACTTTCTGGCGCATTCAATGTATACTCAACTGTGTAGTCATCCAAAGCTTTAACACCAACTGTAGAGAAATCATTGGTTTCACCAGTCATGTAGGCGTCCAAGCCCTTGATGGAATTTTGGATGAGAGAGACACCGTCTGACTTACCATCAGCCACGTGTTTTAGTCCTGTCACAAAGTCATGGGCTGTTACTTCTGCGTATTCTTCACCTTCTGAAGTGTACCATTTCACTCCTTTACGAAGTTTATAGGTATAAGTCAATCCATCTTTTGAGACAGACCAATCCTCAGCCAAAGAAGGAATAACATTACCATATTTATCATTTTCCATCAAACCATCAACGACATTCCCGATAATATCTGTTGTGGATGTACGCGTTGCTATGCTGTAGTCCAAGGATGCTGGATCCACTGCATAAACATAAGAAAATGTTGTCGGAGCATCTGCTTCTTTATCAGCTTTTCCACAGGCTGCTAAAAGAGCTGTTGTGCTCAGGACCACTCCTGCTGTTAAGAGCCACTTTTTCGATTTCATAAAAATCTCCTTTAATATATTTTTAATCTACTTTTACAATCCAACCTTCTGGCGCTGGAATATCGCCAAACTGAATTCCTGTCAATTCATCATAGAGTTTACGAGTCACAGGGCCAACTTCTGTTTCACTATAGAATACATGGAAATCATCGCCGTGTTGAATACCTCCAATTGGGGAAATCACTGCCGCTGTACCACAAGCACCTGCCTCTACAAAACGGTCAAGGTTATCAATTGGAACATCTCCTTCAATAGGAGTTAAGCCCAAGCGGTGTTCTGCCAAATAAAGCAAAGAATACTTAGTAATAGATGGCAAGATAGATGGACTCAATGGTGTTACAAATTCATTATCAGCTGTAATTCCAAAGAAGTTAGCTGATCCGACTTCTTCAATCTTTGTATGAGTTGAAGGGTCTAGGTAAATAACATCTGAGAAATGACGTGACTTGGCCAATTTCCCTGGCAAGAGACTGGCAGCATAGTTCCCACCAACCTTAGCCGCACCTGTACCATTTGGAGCCGCACGGTCGTATTCATCCTGAATCAAAAAGTTGGTTGGGACCAAACCACCCTTAAAGTAATTTCCAACTGGCATAGCAAAGATAGTAAAAATATACTCCTCTGCCGGTTTTACCCCGATAATATCTCCGACACCAATCAAAAGTGGACGAAGATAAAGGGTTCCACCTGTTCCGTATGGTGGTACGTATTCTTCATTCGCACGGACAACTGCTTTACAAGCCTCTACAAACATGTCTGTCGGAACTTGTGGCATCAAGAGACGGTCACATGTACGTTGCAGGCGTTTGGCATTTTCATCAGGACGGAACAGTTGAACACTGCCATCCTTAGTACAATAAGCTTTCAAACCTTCAAATGCTTGTTGTCCATAGTGGAGACTTGGAGAAGACTCTGAAATATGCAAAGTTGCATCCTCTGTAAGCTCTCCTTGATTCCATTGTCCATTTTTAAAATGAGCAATATAGCGATAAGGTAATTTCATATAGGAGAAACCAAGGTTTTCCCAATCAATCGTTACTGTCATATTCCACTCCTTATTCTAAAAACCTATTTCTTATATTCTACACTATTTTTCTAAAATAGCAAGTATATTTTGTAATTTTCAGAAAATTTCTTCAATAAAAAGAACCAGCTCTTAGAACTGATTCTTCATTTCACTTATTTAGCTTCAGTAAATACTTCTTTAAGATAAGCATCAAAAACTTCTTCATCTGAAATCGTGTCAGAAATGAAGCTTCCGTTACTAGTCCTTTCTGACAGGTTCAAGTCTTGCAATCGGCTTTGATAGATTGTTCCTTTGTTGGATTGAACAATCAGAGTTTGATCGTTCTCGTCCACTTCTGTACTAAAGAGGTCACCAACGAAGCCTTGCTCTGCAACTGCACCAGCCAAGAAGACACGGTGTGGTTTGTTTTTCAACTCGCGCAAAACTTGTAAACCACGTTTGGCACGGCTGGTTACCGGAATTTCGGCAATAGAAACACGTTTCAAACTTCCACGTTGGGTCAAGAGATAGAAGGATGAGGTATTACAGATAAAGGCCGATTGGAGGACATCATCTGCTTTGAGGTTTATAGCTTTGACACCTGCAGCCTTAGCACCGACAACTGGAACCTCTTCGATATTGAAACGAAGGGCATAACCATTTTGGCTAATCAAAAGAACATCATCTAGTTTAATCGGAGCCACTGCTACAATCTTGTCTGTCTCGTCTTTGAGCTTAGCATACTTGACAGACTTAGACTTGTAGGTTCGCCATGGAGTGAATTCTTTGCGTTCTACACGCTTGATTTGACCGAGACGAGTAGCTGCAAAATAAGTTGTCGCATCATCAAACTGATCCACGACTTCCACATAAAGAATCTCTTCGTTAGTTTCAAAGTTTGTAATGGTCTGGCTCAGATGCTCTCCGATGTCCTTCCAGCGAATGTCTGCCAATTCATGGATTGGTCGATAAATGACATTTCCAAGCGTCGTGAACATCAAAAGGTGCTGTGTTGTCTTGACAGCTTGTACAAAAATCAAACGGTCATCATCACGTTTGCCAATTTCTTTCAGGGTTGAAGCGGCAAAGGAACGTGGGCTAGTACGCTTGATGTAACCTGCCTTGGTCACGCTGACATAGGTATCCTCCTCAGCAATCAAACTAGCTGTATCAATCTCGATTGCTTTTGCTGTGTCTTCTAAGCTACTCAAACGAGGAGTCGCAAACTTCTTCTTAACCTCACGAAGTTCTTTCTTCATGAGATTATACATAGTCCGCTCATCACCGATAATAGCCGCCAGCATGGCAATCTTTTCACGAAGTTCTGCTTCTTCTTCCTGCAAGACAACTACGT
>CAUPXP010000055.1:0-4987 GCA_963515455.1 Streptococcus mitis
AGCGACGGTCTAATGCTTGTTCATGAAGATAGATTCGGTCAAGTGCATCAGAACCGAGCATTCCACCTTCTTGGCGATGTCCATCTTTGTCAGTGTACCAACCAGTAAAGTAACCTTCTTTATTTTTCATCCCAACGGCGAATTTACCAGTTGTACCATCTTTTTTCATAATGGCTGTCCATCCACCAAAGCTACTGATTTCTCTAATTTCACCTGGTTGAAGTTTTTTACCATTTGGATCATTAGTGACGTTCCCACTTTCGTCAAATCGAAGATTGTCTCCTAGAGTATCCATGTTTCTCAAGTATGAACGCTCGTTATTTTGGAAATCATCCGGCATATTTTGGATAATCTTCCACATTTCTTCAACTGTAACAGTATGACCAGGATCGTTGAAACTCAAGTGAGCATTTGGATCATCTGCTCCAGGCTCAGCTCCTTTTGGTATATTTATCCCTGGTTGATCTGTTTGTACTGTAGCCCCCTTACGTTCGGTTAGAGCAGAATTTAATGTTTCGTTATTTTCAGTTGAAGCTCCAGTTGGAGTCTCAGTTCCAGTAGAAGTATTAGAAGTTCCGTCAGCAGGAGGATTTCCTACATCTCTTTTTGAACGGCGACCTCTAGTATTAGCAGACGTAGATGCCTCTGTTGGCTGCGCTGCATTAAGGGTTTCATTATTTTCTTTCTCTTTAGGTGTTGTTGACTCTGTTGGTTTTCCAGAGACACCAGGATTTTGAGCAGGCTCCGCCCCATAGTTAGAGGAAGTCAGACTGTTAGGTCGGCTTGGCTCCCGGTCTGGAGACGGACTAGAGTGACTTGCACCTCCATCAGTAGTAGCATTCGTTTCCGCGTGTACCACACCTGCCCCCATGGCAAGGTAAAAAGCACCAATGACGACACTAGCTGCACCGACACTTACTTTTCGAATACTATATTTTAGTTGTTTATCAAATTTACCCATTTCAGACTCCATTTATATATATATATATATTGTTATGCTATTTTCTGCATGATAGCATACAATCTCATCTAAATATTATACATCAAACAACTGTAAATTTCAAATTTTTTGATTGAAATGAAAGACTAGCAGATAGACGATCTTTTTACCAAAATCAAAGATAGATTAGGAGTCCCTCATCAGTAAACCAACAGTAAAGATGAAGCCCCATCAGTCTTGCCCTGTCGTGTGCATCTGATGGGCTTGCTTCCTCCTATCAGCAAGCTCAGTCCTGTGCTTTGAGACCTTCCCAGCTTGCTTTAGGATTTTTACATTTATTTCTTTAAAAATGAGACAATTTGAGATTTTTTCTACCCTTTTTCTTCTTTTTCCGAATAAATAGATAGAAGCATCAAATCTAGTAAATTAGATTAAAAAATGTGCTATAATGAAAGGAGAGAAAGTATGACATTACGTCATCCGGGCATCAGCCCGACCAATGACTTGGTTGCTAAGAAAATCTTTAGCAACCCAGAAATCACTTGTCAATTTATCCGCGATATGCTGGACTTGCCAGCCAAAAATGTAACCATTTTGGAAGGGAGCAATATTCACGTCTTGCCTTCCCTACCGTACTCGGCGCAGGATTTCTATACCAGTATAGATGTCTTGGCGGAGCTGGACAATGGTACGCAAGTTATTATTGAGATTCAAGTTCATCATCAGAATTTTTTCATCAATCGCCTGTGGGCTTATCTGTGCAGTCAGGTCAATCAAAACCTCGAAAAAATTCGCCAACAAGAAGGCAATACTCATCAAAGTTACAAACACATTGCACCAGTATACGCAATAGCAATTGTAGATAGCAACTACTTCTCAGATGACTTAGCTTTTCATAGCTTTAGCATGCGAGAGGACACGACAGGTGAAGTTTTAACCATCACAAACAATGGTCAGGAAAACCATCTAGTCAAGATGGCGTTCTTGGAATTAAAAAAATACAGAGAAACCAGCAAAGATAGTATTCGCAAGCCGTGGTTGGAGTTTTTCGGGAACAAACCCTTTACCCAGCAACCTGAGCGAGCCATCAGCCAAGCAGACCAACTGCTGGACTATAAAAGCTGGTCCAAGGAGGACAGGAAGATGTTTAGTCAATTACGTATGCGTGAAGAACAAGCCTTGTTAGCACAGGACTATGCCTTGGAAACTGCTAGGGCGGAAGGGATTGAACAAGGACTTGAGCGTGGTCTTGAACGTGGTCTTGAACGTGGTCTTGAACGTGGAAAACTCTTTGCCTTCCTAGATATGGTCCGCCAAGGTCTGCTGACTTCTGAGATTGCCAGTCAGCAATTAGGTATGACTGTCACTGAGTTTGAGGCACTGTTGAAAGAACATAAGTGAGAAATCTGTAAATATTACACGATACAAAAACAACTAAAAAGGATAGCTAAATTTCTTGATGTAAAAAGTTTGGCTATCTTTTTTTACTTAATGTATTGTTATTTTCAAGAAAGTTTGGACTTTTCCCTTTCTTTTTCCGAATAAATAGATAGAAGCATCAAATCTAGTAAATTAGATTAAAAAATGTGCTATAATGAAAGGAGAGCAAACATGACTGTACGTCATCCGGGCATCAGCCCAACCAATGACTTGGTTGCTAAAAAAATCTTTAGTAATCCAGAAATCACTTGTCAATTTATTCGCGATATGCTGGACTTGCCAGCCAAAAATGTGACCATTTTGGAGGGAAGCAACATTCACGTCTTGCCTTCCTTGCCTTACTCGGCCCAAGACTTCTATACCAGTATAGACGTCTTGGCGGAGTTGGACAACGGCACACAAGTAATCATCGAAATTCAAGTACATCATCAGAATTTTTTCATCAATCGCCTGTGGGCTTATCTGTGCAGTCAGGTTAATCAAAACCTAGAAAAAATTCGCCAACGAGAAGGTGATACTCATCAGAGCTACAAGCATATCGCACCTGTTTACGCAATAGCTATTGTGGATAGTAATTATTTCCAAGATGATTTGGCTTTCCACAGTTTTAGCATGCGCGAGGACACGACAGGTGAGGTCTTAACCATCACAAACAATGGACAAGAAAACCATCTGGTCAAGATGGCATTCTTGGAATTAAAAAAATATAGAGAAACCAGCAAAGATGAGGTTCGCAAGCCATGGTTGGAGTTTTTCGGCAACAAGCCCTTTACCCAAGAACCCGAGCGAGCCATCAGCCAGGCAGACCAACTGCTGGACTACAAGAGCTGGTCCGAGGAGGACAGGAAGATGTTTAGTCAACTACGTATGCGCGAAGAACAGGCCTTGTTAGCGCAGGACTATGCCTTGGAACAAGCTGAGGAAAAAGGTTTAGAGCGTGGTCTTGAACGTGGTCGCGCAGAGGGGATTGAACAAGGACTTGAACGTGGAAAACTCTTTGCCTTCCTAGATATGGTCAGCCAAGGTCTGCTGACTTCTGAGATTGCCAGTCAGCAATTAGGTATGTCAGTATCTGAGTTTGAAGCCTTGCTGGAAGATTATCACCAATAACGGTCAAGAAAACCATCTAGTCAAGATGGCATTCTTAGAACTAAACGTCTAGTCACAGATTAAAGATGCTGGGTAAAAGTCTTCTCATAATAAAACGTTTGGTATCAATGTTTTATTATGAGAAGACTTACTTTTTTACTGAGATTGAATTTTTCCTAGACTCAACATCATATAAACCCCAAATTCAATCTGACCTGGTTTGAAGAGATTTTCGAAGCAGATAAGGTTTTACTAAAACTAAAAAAAATGATATAATCAAACTGATTAAATGTTTTAAGAATAAAGGAGAATTTCAATGTCTTACCAAGAAAATTACCAGAAATGGGTTGATTTTGCGGAGCTTCCTGACTACCTTCGTCAAGATTTGGAAAATATGGACGAAAAAACAAAGGAAGATGCCTTCTATACAAATCTTGAATTTGGTACTGCAGGTATGCGTGGCTTGATTGGTGCTGGTACAAACCGCATCAACATCTACGTTGTTCGCCAAGCTACTGAAGGTTTGGCTCGTTTGATTGAGTCAAAAGGTGGAAATGAAAAAGAACGTGGTGTCGCAATTGCCTACGATAGCCGTCACTTCTCACCTGAGTTTGCCTTTGAATCTGCGGCAGTTCTTGCTAAACACGGCATCAAATCTTACGTATTTGAAAGCCTTCGTCCAACTCCAGAACTCTCATTTGCAGTTCGTCACCTCAACTGTTTCGCAGGTATCATGGTCACAGCCAGCCACAACCCTGCACCATTTAACGGATACAAGGTTTACGGTGAAGACGGTGGACAAATGCCTCCACACGACGCAGACGCTTTGACTACTTATATCCGTGCAATTGAAAACCCATTTGCAGTTGAAGTTGCTGATGTGGAAACTGAAAAAGCTTCTGGCTTGATTGAAGTTATCGGAGAAGCTGTCGATGTTGAATACCTCAAAGAAGTTAAGGACGTAAACATCAACCCAGCCTTGATTGAAGAATTTGGTAAAGACATGAAGATTGTCTACACACCACTTCATGGTACTGGTGAGATGTTGGCTCGTCGTGCTCTTGCCCAAGCAGGATTTGACTCTGTTCAAGTCGTTGAAGCGCAAGCAACTGCTGACCCAGACTTCTCAACTGTAAAATCTCCAAACCCAGAAAGCCAAGCAGCCTTTGCACTTGCTGAAGAACTTGGTCGTCAAGTTGGTGCAGATGTTCTTGTGGCAACTGACCCTGACGCTGACCGTGTTGGTGTTGAAGTTCTTCAAAAAGATGGTAGCTACCTCAACCTTTCAGGTAACCAAATCGGTGCTATCATGGCAAAATACATCTTGGAAGCCCACAAAAACGCTGGAACTCTTCCTGAAAATGCAGCGCTCTGCAAATCGATCGTATCAACTGACTTGGTAACAAAGATTGCTGAAAGCTACGGCGCAACTATGTTCAACGTTTTGACAGGTTTCAAATTTATCGCTGAAAAAATCCAAGAATTCGAAGAAAAACACAATCACACTTACATGATGGG
>CAUPXP010000056.1:0-4914 GCA_963515455.1 Streptococcus mitis
TAAAAACTAGTTACATTTTTTCCTTGTTTTTCTTCTGATTATAGTTTTTATTTCTCGCTGAGAATTTCAAGCGTTTCAAGCACGTTATCTGCATGAACCTCGATGGTGTCACCAGTTGCCTTAATCTTCACTTCTACGATGCCATCAGCCGCTTTTTTACCAACAGTGATACGGATTGGCAATCCAATCAAGTCACTATCGCTGAATTTGACTCCGACACGTTCGTTACGGTCATCTGTCAAGACTTCGTAACCAGCTCCCATCAAGCTTGCTTCAAGTTTTTCTGTCAAGGCTTGCGCTTCTTCGTCCTTGACATTGACAGTGATCAAGTGCACATCAAATGGTGCCAATTCTTTAGGGAAATTGATTCCCCAAGCGTAACGGTATTCACCTTTTGGCGTTTTATTGACAAAGAGACGAGCGTGTTGCTCCATCACTGCTGAAAGGAGGCGGCTAACACCGATACCGTAACATCCCATGATAATTGGCACAGCACGGCCATTTTCATCCAAAACATCTGCTCCCATGCTTGCTGAATAGCGAGTACCGAGTTTGAAAATGTGACCAATTTCGATACCACGCGCAAAGTTAAGGACACCTTGCCCGTCTGGAGAAATCTCACCCTCACGAACTTCACGGATATCCACATATTCTGCAGTAAAATCACGACCTGGATTCACACCAGTCAAGTGATAGCCATCTTCGTTAGCTCCCACAACTGCATTGCGAACATCTTGCACCTTACGGTCTGCGATAATTTTTACATTCTCTGGCAAACCAACTGGGCCAAGTGAACCGAATCCTGCTTGAACAAGATTCGCCACTTCTTCTTCGCTAGCAACGTCAAAGAAATCTGCTCCCAAATGGTTTTTCAACTTGACTTCGTTGAGTTGGTCATTTCCAACTAGAAGGGCTGCAACAAGCTCACCATCTGCCATGTAGAAGAGGGTTTTAATCGTTTGTTCTTCTGGAACGTTTAGGAAGGCTGCAACTTCATCAATTGATTTAACATCTGGCGTTGCAACCCGAGTTACTTCTTCTTCAGCAACAACACGGTTGCTTGGTTTATACTCGTTTGTTGCCATTTCTAAGTTAGCCGCATAGCTAGATTCACTTGAGTAAGCAATGGTATCTTCACCAGAAACCATCCATTTGAGCAATTCTGCCTTGATTTCTTCTTGCACTTCTGCAGGAATCTCATCAAATGAGGCAACTGACTTGTCCAAGACAACCCAGCGGTCAAGGTCTGTACGAGCAGGTGTAATGGCCATAAATTCTTGGCTGTCCTTACCACCCATAGCTCCACCGTCACCAATAATAGCCTTGAAGTCTAAACCACTACGAGTGAAAATACGCTCATAAGCAGCCTTATACTCATCATAAACACTGTCCAAGCTATCATAGTTAGCGTGAAAGCTGTAAGCATCCTTCATGATAAACTCACGTGTACGAAGAAGTCCATTACGCGGACGTTTTTCATCACGATACTTAGGCTGGATTTGATAAAGATTAAGTGGCAATTGCTTGTAAGACTTAACAGAATCACGGACAATAGCTGTAAAGGTTTCTTCGTGAGTTGGACCTAGGATAAAGTCTGATTTTTCACGGTTTTTTAGTTTGTAAAGGTCTTCACCATAAGTTTCGTAACGACCTGATTCGCGCCACAACTCTGCACTAAGGAGGGCAGGAGCCAACATCTCAACGGCACCAATCTTGTCGAATTCTTGGCGCATGATGTTTTTAGCTTTTTCAATCACACGGTTGGCAAGTGGTAGATAAGAATAAACACCTGCTGAGACTTGGCGAACATAACCAGCTCGCAACATAAGAGCATGGCTGATAACTTGAGCATCGCTTGGCATTTCGCGAAGCGTTGGGATAGGCATTTTACTTTGTTTCATAATATTCCTCGATTATCTAAAAAAGAGTCGCATAATGTCATTCCAGGTCACAGCAATCATCAAGACAACCATGATGACCACTCCGGCCAAGGTGACATAGGTTTCAATTTCTTGTTTCAATGGTTTGCGGCGGATAGCTTCTAGGATATTGAGCACAATCTTACCACCATCCAGAGCTGGAATCGGAATAAGATTAAAAATCCCGATATTGATGGAAATCACTGCCAAGAAGTACAAGACATTCTCAATTCCATTTTTAGCAGCATCACTACTTGCCTTAAAGATGGCAACAGGTCCACCTAGCTTGTTCAAATCCGGTTGGAAAATCAGATTTTTCAGTTCTGAGAGAATTCGGAGGGCCGAGTCAGCAGCAGTTGTAAAACCACCTACAAACATAGATAGAAAATCTGACTTAATTCCCGGTTGAACGCCTAGAAGGTAACGACCTTGACTTTCTTCGGGTGTAACAGTGACTTGTTTGTCACTACCTTGTTCAGAAATAGTCACATCCAAGGTCGGGGCCGTCTTATCTTTGGTTTCTGTTTCCACAGCCTGAATCAAGCTTTCCCAGTTGCTAATCTCATGTGAGCCAATCTTGGTAATCTGAGCCGTTTCTGGCACTCCTACCTTAGCCAAAGCACCTTGGGGCATGACATGAAACTGGTTGGTATCAACATCTCTGACACCACCTTGCATAAAGATTAAAATCCAAAAAACAACGACACCTAAGATAAAGTTATTCATAGGTCCTGCAAAGTTGGTAATCAGTTTGCCCCAGATAGTTGCATTTTGATATTGCACATCCAAAGGAGCAATTCGAACCTCAGTTCCATCTGCTTCCACAACCGTTGCATCGTGATCCACTGCAAATGTTTTTTCTTCTTCCAGAACCAATCCTTTGATAAAGAGTTTGTCCTCAAAATCAAACTGGGTCACCTGCATAGGGAGGGCTGTTTGATCTAATTTTTTACCAGAGAGATTGATGCGTCTAACCTTACCATCATCAGTAAGCGTCAAACTGACAGGAGTCCCTGTTTTGATTTCAGTGGTATCATCACCCCAACCGGCCATGCGAACATAGCCCCCCAGAGGCAAGATTCGAATGGTATAGGCCGTTCCATCCTTGCCAATATGAGCAAAAATCTTGGGTCCCATACCGATGGCAAATTCACGCACTAGAATCCCTGATTTCTTGGCAAAGTAGAAGTGCCCGAACTCGTGCACCACTACAATAACCCCAAAAACCAGAATAAAGGTTAAAATTCCGAGCATAGTATTTCCTCCGTCTTTTGATTAAAAGAGTCCAAACAAGTGCATGATTGGAAATACAAGCAACATACTATCGAAACGATCCAAAACACCACCATGTCCAGGGATAAATTTCCCAGAATCCTTGACACCAAAGTGACGCTTGATCGAACTTTCTAGTAGATCACCGAATTGTCCAGCAATGCTAAAGAAAATAGCAAAGACTGACATCTTGTAAATTCCATACGGAAGAGCAACTGTACTGTCAAACATCATAAAGATGATAGTTACTAAAATAGCACCTAAAATACCACCCAAGGCACCCTCAAAGGTTTTATTTGGAGAAACCGTTGGAGCCAGTTTCCGTTTACCATAGTTCATCCCAACAAGATAGGCACCACTGTCTGTCGCCCAGACGATACATAAGGCTAATAGTGCCTTATCTAACCCTGCAATTCTAGCATCTAATAGAGCATTAAAACCAAAGCCCACGTAGAAACTCATAGCAAGCGGGAAAACAGCATCCTCAATCGTATAAGACTTGCTAAAAACAGTCGTTCCTAACATAATTGAAATCAAAACACTATAGGCAACCACATTCCCATCAACTGGCAAAAAAGTCAGGTAATTCTCCAAGGGAATGGTCAAGGCAAAGGTTGCAAAGAGGGTTAAGAGACCCTCTATAGTCATGGTCTCTAGACCTCTCATCTTCAAAAGTTCATGCATGGCTAGCATGGCTATGATTCCAATTGCTATCTGCAGCAAGAGTCCCCCAATCATTAAAATTGGTAGGAAAATAGCCAGGGCAATCCCTGCAAACAAGGTTCTTTTCTGTAAATCCTGTGTCATATTTCCTCCTAAACTCCTCCAAATCGGCGATGACGACGATTGTAGGCAAGAATGGCTTCCTGCAAGGCCGCCTCGTCAAAATCAGGCCACAAGGTGTCCGTAAAATAGAGCTCACTGTAGGCTCCCTGCCATGGAAGGAAATTGCTCAAGCGCAATTCTCCACTAGTCCGAATAATCAAGTCCGGATCTCGTAAGTCCTTAGGTAAATGCTGGGTGAAGAGATAATTACCAATCAATTCCTCTGTGATGTCACCTGGGTTGATTTTGGCATCTAACACATCCTGAGAAATCAACTTAAGAGCCTGTGTAATCTCAGCACGTCCACCATAGTTGAGGGCAAAATTAAGAATCAAACCTGTGTTGTTCTTAGTCAATTCCTCAGCTTTAGTCAGAGCTTCAAAGGTTTGCTTAGGCAGGCGGTCCGTTTCCCCAATCATTTGAATCTTAACATTATTCGCATGCAATTCCGGGACATAATTATCATAAAACTCTACTGGCAAGTTCATGATAAACTTGACTTCCTGATCTGGACGGGTCCAGTTTTCTGTAGAAAAAGCATAGACCGTAATAACCTTAATGCCTAGTTTGTTAGCTGCCTTGGTCACAGTTTGCAACGCTTCCATGCCCGCCTTATGTCCGAAGACTCGCGGTTGCATACGTTTTTTAGCCCAACGGCCATTGCCATCCATGATGATGCCGATATGAGCAGGAACCTGTGTCGGAACCTCTACTTCCACAGCCTTATCTTTCTTAAAAAATCCAAACATGATCTTATTCCTATTCAAAAATCTATCGTTTCATTATACCATATTTCCCTATTTTCTTCTATCACTAAGCTATTTATACTCTTCGAAAATCAAATTCAAACCACGTCAGCTCTATCTGCAACCTCAAAACAGTGTTTTGAGCAACCTGC
>CAUPXP010000057.1:0-4839 GCA_963515455.1 Streptococcus mitis
CAAGTGGATACGGTGACCGAGACGGTCTGGCATACAGTGAACTTTATGCTCAACGGTTCTGTCTTTGTGATTTTAGGGATGGAGTTGGAAATGATAGCAGAGCCTATCTTGACCAATCCAATCTATAATCCCTTACTGTTATTGCTATCTCTTGTCGCCCTGACCTTTGTCCTCTTTGCCATTCGTTTTATCATGATTTATGGCTATTATGCCTATAGGACTAGACGTCTCAAGAAAAAGCTAAATAAGTATATGAAGGACATGCTTCTCTTGACCTTTTCAGGTGTCAAGGGAACGGTGTCCATTGCTACGATCCTTCTGATACCAAGTAATCTAGAACAGGAGTATCCTCTCTTGCTTTTCCTTGTCGCAGGTGTGACGCTTGTAAGCTTTTTAACAGGCCTCGTGGTCTTGCCTCATCTTTCTGATGAACAGGAAGAAAGCAGGGACTATCTCATGCATATCGCCATTTTGAATGAAGTAACGATAGAGTTGGAAAAAGAGTTGGAAGATACCAGAAATAAGCTCCCTCTCTATGCAGCCATTGACAATTATCATGGACGTATTGAAAATCTCATACTGAGTCAAGAAAATAAGGGGGCTCAAGAAGACTGGGAGGCCTTAAAACTTCTCATCCTCAGTATTGAAAGTGATGGTTTAGAACAGGCTTACGAAGAGGACAAGATGAGTGAGCGTGCCTATCGAGTTTACCAACGTTATTTGAAAAACATGGAACAAAGTATCAATCGCAAGTTTGCTTCACGATTGACCTATTATTTCCTTGTTTCCTTGCGGATTTTACGTTTTCTCCTGCATGAAGTCTTTACCTTAGGCAAGACCTTCCGCAGTTGGAAAAATGAAGAATCACAGAAACTCAGAGCCCTTGACTATGATCAAATTGCAGAGCTCTATCTAGAAAATACAGAGATAATTATCGAAAGTTTGGAGAATCTAAAAGGGGTTTATAAGAGTTCCTTAATCAGCTTCATGCAGGATTCTCGTCTCCGAGAAACAGCTATTATCACCAGTGGTGCCTTTGTCGAACGGGTTATCAATCGCGTCAAGCCCAACAATATCGATGAAATGCTGAGAGGCTATTATCTGGAGCGTAAGTTGATTTTCGAATATGAAGAGAAACGGTTGATTACGACCAAGTATGCCAAGAAGTTGCGACAAAATGTCAATAACTTAGAGAACTATTCCTTGAAGGAAGCTGCCAATACCCTGCCTTATGATATGGTGGAATTGGTAAGAAGAAATTAGTTAATACTCTTCGAAAATCTCTTCAAACCACGTCAGCGTCGCCTTGTCGTAGGTATATGATACTGACTCTGTCAGTTCTATCCACAATCTCAAAACAGTGTTTTGAGCAACCTGCGGCTAGCTTCCTAGTTTGCTCTTTGATTTTCATTGAGTATAAGATTATAAGTGAAGGAGTGTCACATGAAAAAGTGGTGGAACGAGCTGATAGACAATCCTCTATTAAAAGCTTTTTTGCATTATTATCAAGCCTCAGATAGTGAGTTGACCAGTGTCGCAGTAGCCTACTATTGGTTGATTTCGATTTTCCCCCTGCTTTTGGTGGTGGTCAATATCCTGCCTTATTTTCAGATTCCTGTGGGAGAATTTCTGGGCTTTATGAAAGACGTCCTGCCCCCAAGCCTCTATGAAGGTGTGGAAAAAATAGCCAGAGAAGTCTTGACGCAACCTTCAACAGGTTTATTGAGTTTTTCTGTTTTATCGGCGTTATGGAGTTTTTCAAAATCTATGAATTTCTTGCAAAAAGCTTTTAACAAGGCTTATGGAGTCGAAAAGAGTCGTGGACTTATTTCCCATCAGATGGTGAGTCTCCTAGTCAGTTTTGGCTTGCAGCTCCTCTTTGCGTT
Source organism: Streptococcus mitis (assembly GCA_963515455.1). Taxonomy (GTDB): domain Bacteria; phylum Bacillota; class Bacilli; order Lactobacillales; family Streptococcaceae; genus Streptococcus; species Streptococcus mitis_DN. The sequence goes on from CAUPXP010000057.1 coordinate 1,887, forward strand.
TGCCTTGTTTTTGAGCTTATTTGGGCAGATGATTTTGGATTTACTTGCTCATTATTGGACAAAAGATGGCATTATCTATCAGGCTTTACAAGGGTTGGCAGGTCCTCTGACTTACGCCCTCCTCTTTGCTATCTTGGTCATGCTTTATTATTTTCTTCCCAATCTATCTAACAGGAAACTTAGTTATACCCTACCAGGCAGTGCCTTTGTTCTCTTAGTGATTTTAGGTTTACTAACTCTGTTCTCTAGTTATCTCAATTACTATGTCCATCATTTAGTAGACGTCCGAATTTTAGGTTCCGTTCTTCTTGTTGTTATGATGTTTTGGTTTATCTTGATTGCTAAAATTGTTATCCTAGGCGCGGTGATCAATGCCAGTGTGCAGAGTTTGAAAGATCCGGCCTTTAGAAAAGATTAATACTATTCAAAAATCAAAGTGCAAACCACGTCAGCTTCACCTTGCCGACTCAAGTACAGCCTGTGGCTAGCTTCCTAGTTTGCACTTTGATTTTTATTGAGTATAATTCCTTATCCATTACAAAACGCATACTATCAGGCTTTATAACACCTGATAATATGCGCTTTTTTTGATTATGTAAATTAATAGATAAACATGGCATCGCCAAAACTAAAGAAGCGGTAGTGTTCTTGGATGGCATGGTGATAAGCATCTAAGACTAATTCACGACCTGCAAAGGCAGAAACCAACATGACCAGAGTTGATTTTGGCAGGTGGAAGTTGGTTGAGAAGGCATCCACAACCTTCCATTCATAGCCAGGTTTGATAAAGATATTGGTCCAGCCAGAATCTGCTTGGATTTGCCCCTCAAACTTGGAACCAATGGTCTCCAAGGTGCGAATAGAAGTGGTTCCGACAGCGATGACACGACCTCCATTTTCTTTAACCGAGCGAAGGGTGGCAGCTGCTTCCTCAGAAAGTTGGTAGAATTCTGAGTGCATTTCGTGTTCGTCCAGATTGTCAACTGAAACAGGTCTAAAGGTTCCGAGTCCGACATGAAGAGTCAGATAGACTAGATGAACACCCTTAGCTTGGATTTCTGCCAGCAGTTCTTTGGTGAAGTGAAGACCAGCAGTAGGTGCAGCAGCAGAGCCACTTTCTTTAGCGTAGACCGTTTGATAGCGTTCACGGTCATCCAATTTTTCATGGATATAAGGCGGTAGCGGCATTTCTCCCAGACTTTCCAAGACCTCTAGGAAAATTCCTTGGTATTCAAAACGGACAATGCGACCCCCGTGTGTCAATTCTTCTGTAACGACAGCGCTGAGGCGACCATCACCAAAGCTGACACGTGTACCAACCTTGAGGCGTTTGGCAGGTTTTGCCAGAACCTCCCACTCATCTCCGGCAGTATTTTTGAGCAGGAGCAGTTCCACATGACCTCCAGTTTCTTCCTTTTGACCATAGAGGCGGGCAGGGAGAACGCGGGTGTCGTTCATGACAAGGGCATCACCAGGTTCCAGCATATCAATAATAGAGTGGAAGTGTTTATCCTGCATTTCTCCTGTCTCACGGTTGACGATGAGAAGTTTAGAAGCATCCCGTTTTTCAAGGGGTGTTTGGGCAATCAATTCCTCGGGTAAGTGGAAATCAAAATCAGCTGTATTCATATATCTGTTCATTCTTTCTAAGTTCTGATCTTATCCATTATAACATGTTTCAAGTTTGGACGCTCTTTTTTTAGAAATTAAATCGTTTTCACTTGACAAAAATTGGTCTATACCATATAATAAATATAGATAGAAATGGAGGATGAAAAGATGAAAGTTATTAAAGTTGAAAACCAAATCGAAGGTGGAAAAGTTGCTTTTGAGATTTTGAAAGAAAAGCTGGCAAATGGTGCTCAAACTCTAGGACTTGCGACAGGAAGTAGCCCACTTGAATTTTACAAGGAAATTGTTGAAAGTGACCTTGATTTTTCAAATCTAACCAGTGTCAACCTTGATGAGTATGTAGGTCTTGATGGCGACAATCCTCAGTCTTACCGTCACTTCATGCAAGAAAACTTGTTCAACCAAAAACCATTTAAAGAAAGTTTCTTACCTCGTGGGGTTAAGGACAATGCTGAAGCTGAAGTTGAACGCTACAACCAAATTTTGGCTGACCATCCAGTTGACCTCCAAATCTTGGGAATCGGTCGCAATGGACATATCGGATTTAATGAACCTGGTACTCCATTTGACAGTCAAACACATCTAGTAGAACTTGATCAGTCTACTATTGAAGCCAATGCGCGCTTCTTTGACAAGATTGAAGACGTCCCAACCCAAGCCATTTCAATGGGGATTAAAAATATCTTGGATGCCAAGTCAATCCTTCTCTTTGCTTACGGTGAATCAAAAGCAGAAGCCATTGCAGGAACAGTGTCTGGACCAGTGACCGAAAACCTACCTGCAAGTAGCCTGCAAAACCACCCTGATGTGACCATTATTGCGGATGCTGAAGCGCTCAGCTTACTTGAAAAATAAAAAGCAATGTTCTGTTGAACGCTTTCAACTCTTGTATAAATGTAAGAAAAAATCAAAATTAAACCGCATTTTTGCTTGACAATTATTCCTTTTACGTGTAGAATAAAATAGATATTGAACTTGAAGGGAGTGAAAAAAATGTCTAAAACAGTAGTACGTAAGAATGAATCTCTTGACGACGCACTTCGTCGTTTCAAACGTGCGGTTACTAAAGCTGGTACTCTTCAAGAAACACGCAAACGTGAATTCTATGAAAAACCTTCTGTAAAACGTAAACGTAAATCAGAAGCAGCTCGTAAACGTAAAAAATTCTAATTAGAAATGAAAGGCTGGAGAAATCTAGTCCTTTTTCTTTTAATACTCTTCGAAAATCTCTTCAAACCACGTCAACGTCGCCTTGCCGTAGATATGGTTACTGACTTCGTCAGTTCTATCCACAACCTCAAAACAGTGTTTTGAGCTGACT
>CAUPXP010000058.1:0-4476 GCA_963515455.1 Streptococcus mitis
GCCTCCCACATATTAGAAATTCCCAATCCACTTAGAACCAAGAAAATTAGTTTAACTACAATAGCCAAGGTCATGTTTTGCCGAGCTATTCTGACTGTCTTTTTAGCCAGTCGAATGACTTGAGGAAGTTTTCCAAGGTCATCATCCATCAGTACAACATCTGCTGATTCAATGGCTGCGTCCGAACCTAGCCCTCCCATAGCAATACCAACATCTGCCCTAGCAAGAACCGGTGCATCATTCACTCCATCTCCAACAAAGGCAACAGCCTGCTGAGACTGAGTCAGAATTTCCTCAAATGTACTCACCTTATCCTGAGGCAAGCAATCTCCAAATGCATCATTGAAGGCAAATTGCTGTGCAAATTCATCAACCACTGCCTGACGATCACCTGAAAGGAGAACCGTTTTTTTAATTCCGACCGCCTGTAAATCCTTCAAGGCCTCGATGCTCGTCTCCTTCACTTGGTCTGTGATAAGGAAATAGCCTAAAAAGTGACTGTCCTCTGCCAAATAGAGAACTGTTCCTGTGCTGTCAATAGCTGGATAAGCAATCCCTTGAACTTCCATTAATCTAGCATTCCCAAGATAGAGCTGTCTGCCATCTATCCTACCGGACATGCCCTGCCCTGGTAGCTCGGTAATCTGACTCACCCTATTCTCGTCCACTTCCTGTCCATAGGCTGTTCGAATCGAGTTTGCGATTGGATGATTGGAATAGCTTTCCAAATGGGCAGCGAGGTACAGAATATTATCCTCGATACCTTCTGCGTTGACAACGGTATCTACCGCAAAGATACCTTTTGTAATTGTCCCCGTCTTATCAAATACGACCGTATCCAACTTGGCAAGAGCCTCTAAATAATTTCCACCTTTCACTAAGACACCTAATTTAGATGCTCCCCCTAGCCCGCCAAAGAAACTCATTGGTACCGAAACCGCAAGAGCACAAGGGCAAGAAATGACTAAAAAGGTAAGTGCCCGATAAAGCCAAGTCGACCACTCCCCTAAACCAAGCAAGGGAGGCAGGCTTGCAAGCAGAAAAGCGATTCCGACAACCACTGGTGTATACACACGCGAAAAACGTGTGATCATCCGTTCCGTCTCCGCTTTTTTATTGCTTGCATTTTCAACTAATTCCAAAATTTTGTTGACCGTTGATTGCGAAAAAGTCTTTCTCACTTCAATTACCAATGGACTAGTCAAATTGATCACACCACTTGTAATGTCCTCACCAACGCCAATTTCCCTAGGCAGTGATTCTCCTGTCAAGGCTGACGTATCCAGAATAGAACGACCTTTTCTGACCAGACCATCTAGGGGCACCTTCTCCCCAGGCTTAACTAAAATATGGTCCGCAACCCTTACTGTTTCAGGGTCTACTTGAACGGCTTCTCCCCCCTCTAGTCTCCAAGCCTTAACCGACCGAATATCCATCAATTGTGCAATGGACTGACGAGATTGAGAGGTGGCCTTGTCTTGGAAATACTCCCCAATCTGATAAAAAAGCATGACGGCTACTGCCTCTGGAAATTCTCCCAAGAGAAAGGCTCCTAAGGTCGCGATACTCATCAAAAAGTTTTCATCAAAAATATTGCCACGTTGAATATTTTGAACCATCTTGATAAGAACCTTATGACCGATAATGATATATAGGGTCAGATAATAGACCAGACGAATCCAGAAATACTCCTCTGGCAGGAAAAAGCCGAAGGCAAATAGAATCGTAACAGCAAGTAGCAGCTCTTTCGCCCAATCTCGTTTTTCTGGAAGTGCCTCTTCCTTTTTCTCACTGATCACTTCGATTCCAGGTTCAATAGCATCTACTAAGTCAATAATTTCCTTATCTATCCCATCTTCGCTTTTTGTTTCCAAAGTCAGCTTTTGAGCTATCAGATTGACAGTGGCAGATTCTACCTGCTCCAATTGATTGACAGCACGTTCAATCTTAGCAGCACAATTGCCACAGTCAATTCCCCGAAGTACATACTCTTTCTTCATGTTTTTCCTCCTTCAAATGCTTCAGTGTCAAAGACAAGACTGATGCGACATGATTATCCGCAAGTTCATAATAGGTCATCTTTCCTTTTTTCTCCCCCTTGACCAATTGGCAGTCCCGCAGATAGCGTAGTTGGTGAGAAATAGCAGATTTGGTCATCTGTAACGCAATCGCTAAGTCTCCGACACAAATTGTTTTTTGCCGTACTGCTTGTAAAATCCGCAAACGAGTTGGATCAGAAATCGCCTTAAAAAAATTGGACATATTTAGCAATGTAACGGTATCAAACTCCGTCTCATGGACCCCTTGAATTAAATCTGGATTACAAGCTGTTAAACACTGTGACATATTTTGTATTCCTCCTATCCTAAAGTTGTATCAAGTAACATCATAATTAGAAATCCGTCCATAAACTCACCTGTTGCAATATCGGTATTCTTGTGTTCTTGAGCACCTGGCACAAGTTTTTCCACTACAACATAAATCATGGCTCCTGCCGCAAATGAGAGAGCATAAGATAGTAGCTGGGGCATAGACATAACAGCATAGGCCCCTAAAACAACTGCAATCGGCTCAACAATCGCTGACATGGCGCCATAGTAGAAAGCTGATTTCCTACTTCGCCCTTCTGCCCGTAGCGGCAAGGACAAGGCAGAGCCTTCTGGAATATTTTGGATACCAATTCACAAGGCTAATCCAAGGGCACTCATCCACGTAAAGGAAAGTCCAGTTGTGGCATTTGCCACACCAACTGCTAAGCCCTCTGGTATATTATGAATCACTACCGCCAGATAAAGCAGCATGGTCTTTGATAAGGGTCTTTGGGGATTCAAAATCCCTTCCTTATCACTCATCTGTTGATTCAAATGCAGGTGGGGAACCAAATAATCAATAAAGCGGATAATTAAGCCCCCGACAATAAAAACCAACAGCCGTCGGCAACCAGTAAAATCTGTTTGCAGCCATTGACTGGCTATAGCCAAATGAAAGGACAAGCAAAGACCAGACTGCAGCTGCCGTCATAATACCCGCTGCCAAGCCCATCATCATATCCATGAATTTTTGATGAATGGTTTTGACAAAAAAGACCAAACTAGCACCGATAATGGTACAAAACAGGTGAATAAGCCAGCTAATAAAGCTTGCATTACTGGTGATAGAGATGAAAAAAATGACATCTTATACCTCAATAATCGATAATAGTTGAGCAACTGTTCAACTATTACCATTATAGTTGAACAGTTGCTCAATTGTCAAGGAAGAAAGTAAAAAAGCTATGAGAAATCCCCATAGCTAGGTGGGTATGTTTATTCCCATTACCTCCTAGTCTATGGAAACAAACACATACCTATAGGGTATTCTACTCACTCTGATACCTATCCTACCATATAAGAAAAATAGTTCCACAAACCATCATAGTGATATCTGAAAATAAAAAAGGGGGGCCAAAACTATTCCCACAGACACCTCACATGCAGGAACATTTTGAACCTCCACTGAGTATGTGGAAATAAATTTCAGACATTACTGCTATCAATAATACTATCTCAACTCAGACTGTTAGATTTATACTTCACTCAAAATTCAAAAAAGGCTTAATATCAAGCCTTTTGTAAACCCTGAAACGGTAGACTATATCTTTTTCTCCAGTAGTCCCAAAACCTCGATATGTGCTTACATCTTGCTTTTCCTTCTACAAATTGACTAAAGTTAAATTTGGAGTATTAGAGGAACTGAAATATCCTATTTCTAACCTATAGTTATGCCTATTCGGTTCGAGTTTCAACTAAGTATATTCCCCATTCAGCTAATTCTACAGGCAAATCATAAACAGTTTTTCCATTACTTTCATAGATTTCAGAGATTCCTGGTGAAGTCTTAGAAAAAGTTCCCCAAGCTGTCACTAGTTCTTCTACAAATTGAATATTATGAGGTTCAAAAAAGTCATTAAATTTCGATAGTTCTTTACTATAAATTGTCACAACATTATAGCTATCAAGCATGATCTCATCATGACTTTTATGCCCACCAAATCCAAACTTACTTAGTCCATCATTAACAAGTAAATCACCGTATCTAATCAACAGTGCTAGGCATTCCTCTCTTGAACAACCATCAATATAATAAACATCCTTATGAGATTCCTTGATAATATTCTTTTCTATCACTTTTTCTCTATCAATACTGACAGGCAATTCCAAAATAAAAAACAAGGGCTCATCATGAATCGCAATAAAGTGTTGAAAAACCTCTAATATTTTTTCTGCGTGTACATTCGCCATCAAATGATGTTCAGTTAACTTTGTAAATGATTCAAACAGGTTTTCTACCAAGCTAACTTGGTGACCTTTTACTAAATTCAACATTATGCGTCCTCCAGAGAATTTAAACAATATCCACATTTATAATCTCATTATACCATTAACCCACTAAAAAGACTGTAACTTCCCAGTAACAGTCTCTTATAAATCTACCTCA
>CAUPXP010000059.1:0-4116 GCA_963515455.1 Streptococcus mitis
GCTTAGAAGAAAAGGCTGAGGGCAAATACTTGGCCGTCGCAGTTTCTTCTATCATCGCGCGTGATCTCTTTCTGGAAAATCTTGAAAATCTAGGACGAGAACTGGGCTATCAACTTCCAAGTGGAGCTGGAACAGCTTCTGACAAGGTGGCTAGCCAGATTTTGCAAGTCTATGGTATGCAGGGACTCAACTTCTGCGCCAAACTGCACTTTAAAAATACTGAAAAAGCGAAAAAACGCATAGAAAGGTAAGTTATGAATTCATTTAAAAATTTCCTAAAAGAGTGGGGAGTATTCCTCCTGATTCTGTCATTACTAGCTTTAAGCCGTATCTTTTTTTGGAGTAACGTCCGCGTAGAAGGACATTCTATGGATCCTACCCTAGCGGATGGTGAAATCCTCTTTGTTGTCAAACACCTCCCTATTGACCGTTTTGATATCGTGGTGGCCCATGAGGAAGATGGCAATAAGGACATCGTCAAGCGCGTAATTGGAATGCCTGGCGATACCATCCGTTATGAAAACGATAAACTTTACATCAATGACAAAGAGACAGATGAGCCTTACCTAGCAGATTATATCAAACGTTTCAAGGATGACAAACTCCAAAGCACCTACTCAGGCAAGGGGTTTGAAGGAAATAAAGGCACTTTCTTTAGAAGTATCGCTCAAAAAGCTCAAGCCTTCACAGTTGATGTCAACTACAATACCAACTTTAGCTTTACAGTTCCAGAAGGAGAATACCTTCTCCTCGGAGATGACCGCTTGGTTTCGAGCGACAGCCGCCATGTAGGTACTTTTAAAGCAAAAGATATCACAGGGGAAGCTAAATTCCGCTTCTGGCCAATCACCCGTATCGGAACATTTTAAGAGACCTAAGAGGCCGAGAATCAGCAATCTCAGCCTCTTCTTCTATCGTGAGAATATGATTATTCACTACCCAGTTTGATTAAGATAGAAACAAAGTTATACTCAATGAAAATCAAAGAGCAAACTAGGAAGCTAGCCGCAGGTTGCTCAAAGCACTGCTTTGAGGTTGTAGATAGAACTGACGAAGTCAGTAACATATATACGGCAAGGCGAAGCTGACGTGGTTTGAAGAGATTTTCGAAGAGTATTAACTCTCACCTATTTATGCAAAGGAATCTTATGGAAGTTTATTTTTCAGGAACCATTGAACGGATTATTTTTGAAAATCCCAGCAATTTTTATCGCATCCTTCTCCTAGAAATCGACGATACGGACGCAGAAGATTTTGATGATTTTGAAATCATTGTCACTGGCACTATGGCTGATGTAATTGAGGGAGAAGACTATACGTTTTGGGGACAAATTGTCCAGCACTCCAAGTATGGGGAACAACTGCAAATCAACCGTTATGAACGTGCAAAACCAACTAGCAAGGGCTTGGTCAAGTACTTTTCAAGTAGCCATTTCAAGGGAATTGGTCTCAAGACAGCTCAGAAAATAGTGGACACCTATGGCGACAATACCATTGACGAAATTTTGCAACACCCAGAAAAGTTAGAAGGCATCGCAGGACTATCTGCCAAAAATCGCGAGGCTTTCGTCTCCACTCTCCGTCTCAACTACGGAACGGAGATGGTTTTGGCCAAACTAGCCAACTACGGCATTCCCAATAAACTAGCCTTTCAAATTCAAGACTTTTACAAGGAAGAAACCCTTGATGTGGTTGAAAATTATCCCTACCAGCTGGTCGAGGATATCAAGGGTTTAGGCTTTACTATTGCTGACCAATTAGCGGAGGAACTAGGCATCGAAAGTCAGGCTCCTGAGCGCTTCCGTGCCGGTCTAGTTCATAGTCTTTTTCAGGCCTGTATGGAAACAGGGGATACCTATGTTGAAGCACGGGATTTGCTGGAACAAACCCTTACTCTCCTTGAGTCTTCCCGCCCCGTGGAACTGGATCCCCACCAAGTGGCCCAAGAGCTCTCCTACCTGATCGAAGAAGACAAGGTCCAGCAGATTGATACCAAAATTTTTGACAACAGTCTCTTTTTCGCTGAGGAAGGCATCCGCAGTCACTTGGTTCGTATCCTTGAAAAAGGAAAACAGAAGAGCCAAGATTTAGAAACCATTCAAAAACATATCACTACTGTCGAGCAAGAACTGGGGATTGAGTATGATAGCATTCAAAAACAGGCTATTTGTGATGCTATCCAGAATAAGGTCTTTATCCTGACAGGTGGACCTGGTACTGGTAAGACAACTGTTATCAATGGGATTATCGCTGTTTATGCCCTTTTAGAGGGACTTGACCTCAGGAAAAAAAGCAACCTACCTATTCTTCTTGCTGCTCCAACTGGACGAGCTGCTCGTCGCATGAATGAATTGACAGACTTGCCTAGCGCTACTATACACCGCCACTTAGGAATGACAGGTGACGATGATACCAGTCATCTGGAAGATTATCTGGATGCTGACTTTATCATCGTAGATGAATTTTCCATGGTAGACACTTGGCTGGCCAATCAACTCTTCTCAAACATCTCTTCTAACAGTAAGATCCTCATCGTGGGTGACAGCGACCAGTTGCCTTCTGTCAGTCCTGGACAGGTTCTAGCGGATCTGCTTCATATTCCTTTGATTCCTCAGACTCGCTTGGAAAAAATTTACCGGCAAAGCGAAGAATCAACCATCGTCACCCTAGCTAGTCAGATTCGACAGGGCATCTTGCCATCTGATTTTACCCAGAAAAAAGCAGACCGCTCCTACTTTGAAATTGCTAGTGGCCATATTCCTGCCACCATTGAAAAGATCTTAGGCGCTGCCCTCAGAAGTGGCATTCCTGCCCGTGATATCCAAGTTCTGGCTCCCATGTACCGAGGGACTGCAGGGATTGATGCCATCAATCAGCTCATGCAAGACCTGCTAAACCCACCACAAAAAGATCAACTCAGTTTTGAAGCTCCCCAGTGCCACTATCGTAAGGGAGACAAGGTCATTCATTTGGTCAACGATGCTGAAATCAATGTCTTTAATGGAGATTTAGGAGCTATCACAGACCTGATTCCTAGTAAATACACCGAGTCGAAACAAGATGAGATTGTCATTGATTTTGATGGCAACGAGGTCTCCTACCCACGTAACGAATGGTACAAAATTCGCTTGGCCTATGCCATGAGTATCCATAAATCACAGGGAAGTGAGTTCCCTGTTGTCATCCTGCCTATCACTAGTGCTAGCAGGCGTATGCTGGAGCGCAATCTCATCTATACAGCCATTACACGCGCCAAAAGCAAGCTTATCTTACTAGGCGAATTACAGGCCTTCGACTATGCTACTCAACATATCGGAACTGCCCGAAAAACCTATATGATTGAACGCTTCAGTGATTTATTGGATAATGTTGAAGAAAAGCAACCAGCTATCTATGAAACAGCCACATCAAGTACCTCTGAACAATCCTACATCCTAACCGAAGAAAACTGGGATAGCATCCCCGCCATGATTGGGATTACAGACGCAGACCTCAAAGAGATTTTTGGAAAATAGTGCATAAGAAAACCCACCTAAGCAGGTGGGCTTTTTGTTTATTAAGATTATTTAACTGTTGCTGTGCTTGTAATCAATTCAACAGCTTTTTTGATTGTGATATCGTGTTTCAACATATCAGCTGAAAGCAAGCTTTGTACTTGTGCAACTTCCATGTTGTAATCTGCAGCCAATTGCTCAACTTCTTTTTGGATTTCTTCTTCTGAAGCGTCAAATCCTTCAGCTTTGGCAACTGCTTCGATAACAAGGTTAGTCTTAGTACGTGACTCAGCTTCTGCTTGATATTGATTGTGAAGGTCTTCTTGAGTAGTTCCAGTGATTTGGAAGTACATGTCAGGGTTGATACCTTGACGTTGCAAGTTTCCAAGGAATTCATTTACTGAACGGTGAACTTCTTCGTGGATCATTTCTTCTGGAAGTTCTACGATTTCAGCATTTTCAACTGCTTTATCGATTGCTGCACCTTCAACGGCATCAGTGTATGCTTCTTCTTTAGCAGCAGCCAATTCTTTACGGTATTTTTCTTTCAATTCGTCAAGAGTTTCAACTTCTTCGTCGATATCTTTTGCAAGTTCATCATCAAGAGCTGGAACTTCTTTAG
>CAUPXP010000060.1:0-4111 GCA_963515455.1 Streptococcus mitis
TTATGACTTCAGTTGTTGTTGTAGGTACCCAATGGGGTGATGAAGGTAAAGGGAAGATTACAGACTTCCTTTCAGCGAATGCAGAAGTGATTGCACGTTACCAAGGTGGTGATAATGCAGGTCACACGATTGTGATCGATGGTAAGAAATTTAAGTTGCACTTGATTCCATCTGGAATTTTCTTCCCTGAAAAAATCTCTGTTATTGGGAATGGTATGGTTGTAAATCCTAAATCTCTTGTAAAAGAGTTGAGCTATCTTCATGAGGAAGGTGTTACAACTGATAACTTGCGGATTTCTGATCGCGCGCATGTCATTTTGCCTTATCATATCGAGTTGGATCGTCTGCAAGAAGAAGCTAAGGGCGACAATAAGATTGGTACTACAATTAAGGGAATTGGTCCAGCTTATATGGACAAGGCTGCTCGTGTTGGGATTCGTATTGCAGATCTTTTGGATAAAGACATTTTCCGTGAGCGTTTAGAACGTAACCTTGCTGAAAAGAATCGTCTCTTTGAAAAATTGTATGATAGTAAAGCTATTGCTTTCGATGATATTTTTGAAGAATATTACGAATATGGTCAACAAATCAAGAAATATGTGACAGATACATCTGTTATCTTGAATGATGCGCTTGATAATGGTAAACGTGTGCTTTTTGAAGGTGCACAAGGTGTTATGCTAGATATCGACCAAGGTACTTATCCATTTGTTACGTCATCAAACCCTGTAGCTGGTGGTGTGACCATTGGTTCAGGTGTCGGTCCAAGCAAGATTGACAAGGTTGTTGGTGTATGTAAAGCCTATACCAGTCGTGTAGGAGACGGTCCTTTCCCAACTGAGTTGTTTGATGAAGTGGGAGAACGTATCCGTGAAGTAGGTCATGAATATGGTACAACAACTGGTCGTCCACGTCGTGTGGGTTGGTTTGACTCAGTTGTGATGCGTCATAGCCGTCGCGTTTCTGGTATCACTAACCTTTCATTGAACTCTATCGATGTTTTGAGTGGTTTAGATACAGTGAAAATCTGTGTGGCCTATGATCTTGATGGTCAACGTATTGACTACTATCCAGCTAGTCTTGAGCAATTGAAGCGTTGCAAGCCTATCTATGAAGAGTTGCCAGGTTGGTCAGAAGATATTACTGGAGTTCGTAATTTGGAAGATCTTCCTGAGAATGCGCGTAACTACGTTCGTCGTGTGAGTGAATTGGTTGGCGTTCGTATTTCTACTTTCTCAGTGGGTCCTGGTCGTGAACAAACAAATATTTTAGAAAGTGTTTGGTCCTAAGAGATTTTTAAGATTTGTTTAAGATAGGTCAGTTATACTATAGACAGTTACAAGAAGACCTCCTAACTTGTTGTAACAAATATCCTAAACTTTTCTTTTTCATAATAATCTCCCTATAAAGTCACCGCATTCGGTGGCTTTTTTTGTCTTGGGATTCATGATATAATAATAAAATCGATAAGTAGGAAAAGAGAATCGGATGAATTATACAGTTGAAGAAAAAGAAGTCTTTATGAGGGAGGCTTTGAGAGAGGCTGAGATTGCTCTTGAACACGATGAAATTCCAATTGGTTGTGTGATTGTCAAAGATGGCAAAATCATTGGTCGTGGGCATAATGCGCGTGAGGAACTGCAGCGAGCGGTTATGCATGCGGAGATTATGGCCATAGAGAATGCGAATCTGAGTGAGGAGAGCTGGCGCTTGCTGGATTGCACGCTTTTTGTGACCATTGAGCCATGTGTCATGTGTAGTGGGGCGATTGGACTCGCCCGTATTCCAAACGTGGTCTATGGGGCTAAAAACAAGAAATTTGGCGCTGCTGGGAGTTTGTACGATATCTTGACAGATGAGCGTCTCAATCACCGTGTGGAGGTTGAAACGGGAATTTTGGAAGATGAATGCGCAGCTATTATGCAGGACTTTTTTAGAAATAGACGGAAAAAATAATTTTGCTTTTAAAATGAATAGGAATGTGATATAATAAATAGTGGAGCAACAGTTCTGCGTGAAGTGGGTCAGGGGAGGAATCCAGCAGCCCTAAGCGATTTGAATTGTGTGCTCTTTTTTTCGTGCTTTTTCCGAATAAATAAGATAGAATAATCTAGAATAAATGATAATAGAAAAGAGAAGATGATGAAAATTCGTGGTTTTGAATTGGTTTCTAGTTTTACAGATGAAAATTTATTGCCCAAGCGTGAGACAGCGCATGCGGCTGGTTACGACTTAAAGGTTGCTGTGCGTACAGTTATTGCGCCAGGAGAGATTGTATTGGTTCCGACAGGGGTTAAGGCTTATATGCAACCGACTGAGGTTCTCTACCTCTATGATCGTTCTTCAAACCCTCGTAAGAAGGGGTTGGTTTTAATTAACTCAGTTGGGGTCATTGATGGGGATTATTATGGAAATCCTGGAAATGAAGGGCATATTTTTGCGCAGATGAAGAATATCACAGACCAAGAAGTGTTTCTCGAAGTTGGGGAACGTGTGGTCCAGGCTGTCTTTGCTCCTTTCTTAATTGCAGATGGAGATGCAGCTGATGGCGTGCGAACTGGTGGATTTGGATCGACAGGGCACTAGGATGAAGATTATCTTTGTACGTCACGGGGAACCAGATTATCGTGAGTTAGAGGAGCGTTCTTATACGGGATTTGGGATAGATTTGGCCCCCTTGTCTGAGAAGGGACGGCAGCAAGCCCAGGAACTGAGCACCAATCCTTTATTCCCTTCAGCTGAAATAATCATATCTTCTGCAGTCACAAGAGCTTTAGAAACGGCTTCTTATGTGGTTTGTGCTACGAGTCTTCCTTTAAGAGTAGAGCCTTTGTTACATGAATGGCAGGTCTATGAAGGTGGCACAGATAATTTTGAAAAAGCTCGTACTATGTTTCTAGAAAACAAGGGGGAGTTACTTCCTAATAGTCCTATTCAATATGAGACAGCTACGGAAATGAAGTCTCGTTTTCTAGAATGTATGTCTAAGTATCGAGAACATCAGACTGTGGTAGTTGTTGCTCATCGAATGCTCATGCGTCAGTTTGTGCCAAATGAGAAGATTGATTTTTGCCAAGTGATTGAGTGTGAGTTAGAGATATAGAAAGAGGTTTGTCATCGCAAAGAAAAAAGCGACATTTGTATGTCAAAATTGTGGGTATAATTCCCCTAAATATCTGGGACGTTGCCCCAACTGTGGGTCTTGGTCTTCTTTTGTAGAAGAGGTTGAGGTTGCCGAGGTCAAGAATGCGCGTGTGTCCTTGACAGGTGAGAAAACCAAGCCCATGAAATTGGCTGAGGTGACTTCAATCAATGTCAATCGAACCAAGACGGAGATGGAGGAATTCAACCGTGTACTTGGAGGCGGAGTGGTACCAGGAAGTCTCGTCCTAATCGGTGGGGATCCTGGAATCGGGAAATCAACCCTTCTCCTACAAGTCTCAACCCAGTTGTCTCAAGTGGGGACAGTTCTCTATGTCAGTGGGGAGGAGTCTGCCCAGCAGATTAAGCTACGAGCAGAGCGCTTGGGAGATATTGATAGCGAGTTTTATCTCTATGCAGAGACCAATATGCAGAGTGTTCGAGCTGAGGTGGAGCGCATCCAGCCAGACTTCCTCATTATTGACTCCATTCAGACTATTATGTCTCCTGAGATTTCAGGGGTGCAGGGGTCTGTTTCTCAAGTGCGTGAGGTGACGGCTGAACTCATGCAGCTGGCTAAAACTAATAACATTGCCATCTTTATCGTAGGTCATGTGACCAAGGAAGGAACCTTAGCTGGGCCGAGAATGTTGGAGCATATGGTGGATACAGTGCTTTACTTTGAAGGGGAGCGCCACCATACCTTTCGTATTTTGAGAGCGGTCAAAAACCGTTTTGGCTCCACTAATGAGATTGGGATTTTTGAGATGCAGTCGGGTGGATTGGTTGAGGTCCTCAATCCGAGCCAAGTTTTCCTAGAAGAGCGTTTGGATGGGGCGACTGGTTCGTCAATTGTTGTGACCATGGAAGGGACGCGTCCGATTTTGGCGGAGGTTCAGGCTTTGGTAACACCGACCATGTTTGGAAATGCCAAGCGTACGACGACAGGACTTGATTTTAATCGTGCTAG
>CAUPXP010000061.1:0-4039 GCA_963515455.1 Streptococcus mitis
CCCATAAAATCAAGCTAGTCATTAAGATATAAATCCAAGCATTTGGCTCTTCTGTAAATGGTAGAGGAACATTCATTCCGAAGAAACCTGTAATAACCGCAAGTACTGCTAGTAAGACGGAGATAATAGTCAAAATTGACAAACTATCATTCAAGTTATTGTTTAGGATGTTGTTGTAAGAAGCTGAGAGTTGTTGCAAGACTTGAGAAATCAAGTCTGTCATAGACACCAACTGATGGGCTTCAATCATGGCATCATCAAACTGCTCTCGTTCGACATCATTAAATCTCCGATAAAGAGCATGGCCCTGGATATGTTCCAAGAGGAGTCGATTTTGTTTTGCTGCTGCTGTCAAGTAAACCATACCAGTCTCCAAGTCAGAGAGGGCGAAGAGATTTTTCTTTGTTGTAGTTTGACGTAGCAAGGCACTAATTTCGTCCTTACTTTTATCCATCTCTTCAATGACAGGATAATAAGCGTTACTGATAATCTCTAAACCAGCAAAGAGAAACTTGTAAATAGAAAGCGACTCATGGCTATCCAGATAAGCTGACATCTGATCAATGACATAAGCATTCTTATGGTTGCTGATGGTAATCATTCGTTGTCTTTCGACGATAAAGGTCATGGGAATCGCTTCATAATATTCTTTGTCTTTTTCTAAATCAAGAACATTATAAATAAAGGTTACCGTCTCCGTTTCACGGTTATAATCCATATGAGCTCGTTCATTTCTATCCAGAGCATACTCAATGGTTTCCTTGTCCAATCCATAGATGTCAGAAAGATCTTCCATATTTTTAATCTTATCCACATCAAGGTCTATCCAGGTACAACCATTGCCCAACTGCTTTTCTAAAACCATCTTTTCTCCTTTATTAAACTCTTTCTATTGTACCACAAATTACTTAAAATAACAGGTCTAGTCTGTGCGTGAGAAATTGCTAACAACTGTGATATTTCGGTTAGGAACAAAGTGAAGAGCTTGCTCCTCGCTACGAAGCTGGGTCGTACGAATACCGACACTAACCACCTTGCCTGATACAGTAATGGGGCCATTTGTCAGAACGACCTCATCTCCCACATCCAGTTGATGTTCAAAGAGGATGAAAAAGCCATTGATGACATCAGATAGAAAGCCTTGGGCTCCCATCCCAATCGCCACCCCAGCAATACCAGCTCCAGCAAGCAAACTAGAAACTGGCAAACCTAAAATCGACAAAATGCAGTAGAGTAAAAAGAAATATAGCGTATAATTAAACACATTTTCTAGTAAACGCGAAATAGTCTTTTGGCGCCCGACATCATGACGAGACATTTTTAGAGAAGGTTTGACAATTCTCTGCACCATGGTATGAAGCATTTTTTTAGCAATATAAAATACAATCAAAAGCAGTAAAAGAGAAATGACCTTGGTGAGAATATTCTCGATAATGGTTGTCACATCTAACTTTTCAATATAAGCTTGAATAAATTTTTGCATATAAAACTCCTTTATTTCATTATACCATATTTTCATAAAGTGTCATTCTCCATAAATATTCAAAAATAATTTCAAAAATAGACAGAAAATTCTTGATTTTAGTTCATATTTATACTATAATCATAAACATTACACAACAAAGGAGATTGTTATGAAAAAATTTATTCATGCTTGGAATAAGGCAAGCCTAATCAAACGAATTTTGATTGGCATGCTTATTGGAGGAACCCTAGGACTGACACTTCCTAACATTTCAGGAATTGGCCTTCTAGGGGATCTCTTTGTTGGTGGCCTCAAAGCCATTGCACCGATTCTGGTCTTTGCCCTCGTTGCCAATGCCCTTTCCCAACATCAAAAGGGACAAGATAGCAATATGAAAACTGTTATCTTCCTTTACTTGGTGGGAACCTTTGCCGCTGCCCTTATCGCTGTACTAGCAAGTTTCATCGTCCCTGTTGAAATTACTCTAAATAGTGCTAATACCGATATTGCTCCACCAGATGGGATTGGACAGGTCCTCAGCAACCTCTTGCTCAAACTGGTTGACAATCCAGTCAATGCCCTCATTACTGCCAACTACATCGGTATCCTATCTTGGGCAGTTGTTTTCGGGATTGCCATGAGAGAAGCCAGCAAAAATAGTAAAGAATTACTAAAAACTATCGCTGACGTGACTTCTAAAATTGTCGAATGGATCATCAACCTGGCTCCATTTGGAATCCTTGGTCTTGTTTTTAAAACCATTTCTGACAAGGGAATCGGAAGCCTTGCCAACTACGGTATTTTATTGATTCTATTAGTAACGACTATGCTTTTTGTTGCCCTTGTGGTCAACCCTTTGATTGCCTTCTTCTTTATGAGACGCAATCCTTACCCTCTAGTTTGGAACTGCCTCCGTGTCAGCGGTGTGACAGCCTTCTTCACTCGTAGTTCTGCGGCTAACATTCCTGTCAACATGAAACTCTGCCATGACCTTGGACTCAACCCAGATACCTATTCTGTTTCTATCCCACTTGGTTCTACTATCAACATGGCAGGGGCAGCGATTACCATTAACGTTTTGACCCTTGCTGCAGTTAATACTCTTGGAATTCCTGTTGACTTTGCCACAGCCTTTGTCCTCAGTGTAGTAGCAGCTATCTCAGCCTGTGGTGCTTCAGGTATTGCCGGAGGTTCCCTCCTTCTTATCCCAGTTGCTTGTAGCCTTTTCGGTATTTCTAACGATATTGCCGTGCAAGTTGTTGGGGTTGGATTTGTGATTGGGGTCATCCAAGACTCATGTGAAACAGCTCTTAACTCTTCCACAGATGTCCTCTTTACTGCCGTTGCCGAATACGCAGCAGCCCGTAAAAAATAAGCAAGAAGACAAGCCTGCTCAGGTCTTGTCTTTTACGCTTTTATTCTAACTTATCAGGAAATTCTTATGTCTATTAGCCAACGTACGACCAAGATCATCTTAGCTACCTGTCTTGCCTGTTTTCTTGCTTATTTTCTCAATCTTTCCTCAGCAGTTTCGGCTGGAATTATCGCCCTCTTGAGCCTATCCGACACCCGTAGAAGTACCTTAAAACTGGCCCGCAATCGCCTCTTTTCCATGCTTCTAGCTTTGGTTATCGGTGTTCTAGCTTTTCACTTGAGCGGATTTCATATCTGGAGCCTTGGCCTCTATCTTGCCTTCTATGTGCCTCTAGCCTACAAGATGGGCTGGGAAATTGGCATCACACCAAGTAGCGTCTTGGTTAGTCACCTCTTGGTTCAAGAATCAACCTCCCCAGACCTTCTAGTCAATGAATTCCTTCTCTTTACAATCGGTACAGGATTTGCTTTACTAGTCAATCTCTACATGCCTTCACGAGAAGAGGAAATCCAGCACTACCACACGCTGGTGGAAGAAAAGTTAAAAGATATCCTCCAGCGCTTCAAATACTATTTATCCAGAGGGGATGGACGCAACCGAGCACAGCTGGTAGAAGAATTAGACACGCTTTTGGAAGAAGCCCTCAGACTGGTCTATTTGGATCACTCTGACCACATCTTTCATCAGACCGATTACCATATCCACTACTTTGAAATGAGACAACGCCAAAGTCGTATCCTGAGAAACATGGCCCAGCAAATCAACACCTGCCACCTAGCTGCCAGTGAAAGCCTGATTTTAGCCCAACTCTTTTCAAAAATTGGTGGCCAACTGAGCCAGACCAATCCTGCTTCTGATTTACTAGATGAAATCGAACGCTATCTAGAAGTCTTTCGCAACCGCAGTCTGCCCAAGACAAGAGAAGAATTTGAAACCCGCGCCACACTCCTCCAACTCCTACGTGAAGCCAAAACCTTCATCCAAGTAAAAGTTGATTTTTACCAAAAATATGGACAGTAATACTCTTCAAACTACGTCAGCTTCACCTTGCCGTATATATGTTACTGACTTCGTCAGTTCTATCCACGACCTCAAAACAGTGTTTTGAGCTGGCTTCGTCAGTTCTATCCACGACCTCAAAACGGTGTTTTGAGCAGCCTGCGGCTAGCTTCCTAGTTTGCTCTTTGATTTTCATTGAG
>CAUPXP010000062.1:0-4036 GCA_963515455.1 Streptococcus mitis
GTTGATGAACGAGATCGGATTGCCCTTGTTGGGAAAAATGGTGCAGGTAAGTCTACTCTTTTGAAGATTTTAGTTGGAGAAGAGGAGCCAACTAGTGGAGAAATCAATAAGAAAAAAGATATTTCTCTGTCTTACCTAGCTCAAGATAGTCGTTTTGAGTCTGAAAATACCATCTACGATGAGATGCTTCATGTCTTTGATGACTTGCGTCGGACTGAGAAACAACTTCGTCAGATGGAGCTGGAGATGGGTGAAAAGTCTGGTGAGGATTTGGATAAACTGATGTCAGATTACGATCGCTTATCTGAGAATTTTCGCCAAGCAGGCGGCTTTACCTATGAAGCTGATATTCGAGCGATTTTGAATGGATTCAAGTTTGACGAGTCTATGTGGCAGATGAAAATTGCCGAGCTTTCGGGTGGTCAAAATACTCGCTTAGCTCTAGCCAAAATGCTCCTTGAAAAGCCCAATCTCTTGGTCTTGGACGAGCCAACCAACCACTTGGATATTGAAACCATTGCCTGGCTAGAGAATTACTTGGTAAACTATAGCGGTGCCCTCATTATCGTCAGCCACGACCGTTATTTCTTGGACAAGGTTGCGACAATTACGCTGGATTTGACCAAGCATTCCTTGGATCGCTATGTGGGCAACTACTCTCGTTTTGTTGATTTGAAAGAACAAAAACTAGCTACTGAGGCAAAAAACTATGAAAAGCAGCAGAAGGAGATCGCTGCTCTGGAAGACTTTGTCAATCGTAATTTAGTCCGTGCTTCGACGACCAAACGTGCCCAATCCCGTCGTAAACAACTGGAAAAAATGGAGCGTTTGGACAAGCCGGAAGCTGGCAAGAAATCAGCTAATATGACCTTCCAGTCTGAAAAAACGTCTGGTAATGTTGTATTAACTGTTGAAAATGCAGCTATTGGCTATGATGGGGAAATATTGTCAGAGCCTATCAACCTAGACCTTCGTAAGATGAATGCTGTCGCTATCGTCGGTCCAAATGGTATTGGGAAATCAACCTTTATCAAGTCTATTGTGGATCAGATTCCTTTTATCAAGGGTGAAAAGCGCTTTGGGGCCAATGTTGAGGTTGGTTACTATGACCAAACCCAAAGCAAGCTGACAGCAAGTAATACGGTACTGGATGAACTCTGGAATGATTTCAAACTGACACCAGAAGTTGAAATCCGTAACCGCCTCGGTGCCTTTCTTTTCTCAGGAGATGATGTAAAAAAATCAGTTGGCATGTTGTCAGGTGGCGAAAAAGCTCGCTTACTTTTAGCTAAACTGTCTATGGAGAACAACAACTTCTTGATTCTGGATGAGCCAACTAACCACTTGGATATTGATAGCAAGGAAGTGCTAGAAAATGCCTTGATTGACTTTGATGGAACTCTTCTATTCGTCAGCCACGACCGTTACTTTATCAATCGTGTGGCAACTCATGTACTGGAATTGTCAGAGAATGGATCAACTCTCTATCTTGGAGATTACGATTACTATGTTGAGAAGAAATCAGAAGTAGAAATGATTCAAACTGAGGAAGCTTCAACCAGCAATCAAGCAAAAGAAGCAAGCCCAGTTAATGACTATCAAGCTCAGAAAGAAAGTCAAAAAGAAGTTCGTAAGCTCATGCGACAAATTGAAAATCTAGAAGCTGAAATCGAAGAGCTAGAAAGTCAAAGCCAAGCCATTTCTGAACAAATGTTGGAAACAAACGATGCAGGTAAACTCATGGAATTGCAGGCTGAATTGGATAAAATCAGCCACCGTCAGGAAGAAGCCATGCTTGAATGGGAAGAATTATCAGAGCAGGTGTAAAGATGGAACATCTTGGAAAAGTATTTCGTGAATTTCGGACAAGTGGAAATTATTCTTTAAAGGAGGCGGCAGGGGAATCCTGTTCAACCTCTCAGTTATCTCGCTTTGAGCTTGGGGAGTCTGACCTAGCAGTCTCACGTTTCTTTGAGATTTTGGATAACATTCATGTTACAATCGAAAATTTCATGGATAAGGCAAGGGATTTCCATAATCATGAACATGTGTCTATGATGGCACAGATTATCCCCCTTTACTATTCAAATGATATTTCAGGTTTTCAAAAGCTTCAAAGAGAACAACTTGAAAAGGCTAAGAGTTCGACGAATCCCCTTTATTTTGAGCTGAACTGGATTTTGCTACAAGGTCTGATTTGTCAAAGAGATTCGAGTTATCATATGAAGCAGGATGATTTGGATAAGGTAGCAGATTATCTCTTCAAAACAGAAGAATGGACCATGTATGAGTTGATTCTTTTCGGTAACCTTTATAGTTTCTACGATGTGGATTATGTCACTCGGATTGGTAGAGAAGTTATGGAGAGGGAAGAATTTTACCAAGAGATTGGTCGCCATAAGAGATTGGTGTTGATTTTGGCCCTCAATTGTTACCAGCATTGTTTAGAGCATCTTTCTTTTGACAATGCAAGTTATTTTGATGCTTATACAGAGAAGATTATTGGTAAAGGTATTAAGCTTTATGAGCGTAATGTTTTTCATTATTTAAAAGGCTTTGCCTTATATCAAAAGGGACAGTGTAAAGAAGGTTGTAGCAAAATGCAAGAGGCCATGCATATTTTTGATGTGCTAGGTCTCCCAGAGCAAGTAGCCTACTATCAGGAACACTACGAAAAATTTGTCAAAGATTAATTTTCCCAAATAAGGGAAAAAGAAAAAAGCTCCTTTCGGTTTTGATACAATAGTTTCAAAATTTGAGAGGAGTTTTTATATGAATCGCTATGCAGTACAGTTGATTAGCCGCGGAGCTGTTAACAAGATAGGGAATATGCTCTATGATTATGGAAATAGTGTCTGGTTGGCTTCCATGGGAACTATCGGACAGACAGTTTTAGGAATGTATCAGATTTCTGAACTCGTCACATCTATTCTCGTCAACCCCTTTGGCGGAGTCATTTCAGACCGTTTTTCTCGTCGTAAGATTTTAATGGCGGCAGACCTTGTTTGTGGAATTCTTTGCCTGGCTATTTCTTTCATAAGGAATGACAGCTGGATGATTGGGGCTTTGATTTTTGCCAATATTGTTCAGGCTATTGCTTTCGCCTTTTCTCGTACAGCCAATAAAGCTATCATAACTGAAGTGGTGGAGAAAGATGAGATTGTGATCTATAACTCTCGCTTAGAGCTGGTTTTGCAGGTTGTAGGTGTTAGCTCTCCTGTTCTTTCCTTCCTTGTTTTACAGTTTGCAAGTCTCCATATGACGCTATTGCTAGACTCGCTGACTTTTTTCATTGCTTTTGTTCTAGTGGCTTTCCTTCCAAAAGAGGAAGCAAAAGTTCAAGAGAAAAAGGCTTTTACTGGGAGAGATATTTTTGTAGATATCAAGGATGGGTTACACTATATCTGGCATCAGCAAGAAATTTTCTTCCTTTTGCTGGTAGCTTCCAGCGTTAATTTCTTTTTTGCAGCTTTTGAATTTCTCCTCCCCTTTTCGAATCAGCTTTACGAGTCAGAAGGAGCCTATGCAAGTATTTTAACTATGGGGGCTATTGGTTCCATCATTGGGGCTCTTCTAGCTAGTAAAATTAAAGCTAATGTTTATAATCTTTTGATTTTACTGGCTTTGACAGGTGTCGGAGTTTTTATGATGGGATTACAACTTCCAAATTTCCTTTCCTTTTCTGGAAATTTAGTTTGTGAATTGTTTATGACGATTTTTAATATTCATTTTTTTACTCAAGTACAAACCAAGGTTGAGAGCGAATTTCTTGGGAGAGTACTAAGTACAATTTTTACCTTAGCTATTCTATTTATGCCTATTGCAAAAGGATTTATGACAGTCCTGCCAAGTGTACATCTCTCTTCTTTCCTGATAATTGGAAGTGGTGTTATCATCTTGTCTTGTATATCGTTTATTTATGTTCGAACTCATTTTGAAAAATTGATATAAGGCTGCTTGAGTTTCAAAAATAATTTCAAACTAAGTGTTTTTTCCGCCCTTCTCGTTTGTGAGGAGGGCTTGTTTTATGGTAAAA
>CAUPXP010000063.1:0-3877 GCA_963515455.1 Streptococcus mitis
AGAAATAAAAACTATAATCAGAAGAAAAACAAGGAAAAAATGTAACTAGTTTTTACCTTGTTTTTTCTGTATAATGGGAAAAATGAGTAGATAAAGAGGTAAATGTATGCTAAGATTTCCAAAGGATTTTGTCTGGGGATCCTCTACTTCTGGACCACAAACAGAAGGACGTGTAGCTGGTGACGGTAAGGGAGATAATCTCTGGGATTATTGGTACCAAGTGGAGCCGAATCGTTACTATAATGGGATTGGTCCAGATAAGACATCGACCTTTTATGAAAACTGGGAAAAGGATATTGAGCTACTGTTAGAAACTGGTCACACGGCTTTTCGGACTTCTATTCAGTGGTCACGGATTTTTCCACAAGGATGTGGGGAAGTCAATCCTCAAGGTGTAGACTTTTACCGTAAGGTTTTTGAGGCTATTAAGGCTAAGGGGATTCGTCTTTTAGTCAATCTTTATCATTTTGATCTGCCTTTTGCCCTTCAAGAGGATGGTGATGGTTGGGAAAATAAGGCGACTGTCTCAGCCTATGAAGACTATGCTCGTTTTTGTTTTGAGACTTATGGAGATTTAGTGGATCAATGGATTACCTTTAATGAGCCAATCGTTCCAGTAGAATTTGGCTATTTTTACGATGCCCATTATCCACATAAGGTGGATGCAGAGGCAGCCGTTAAAGTAGCTTATCATACACAATTGGCCAGCAGTCGAGCGGTCAAGGCCTGTCATGAACTCTTGCCTGATGCTAAGATTGGGATTGTCTTAAACTTGACACCGGCTTATCCACGTAGCCAGCATCCTGCTGATGTCAAAGCTGCTCGTATTGCGGACCTTTTTCAGGCCCAATCCTTCTTAGATCCGTCTGTTTTAGGGACTTATCCACAGGAGTTGGTAGAAATCTTACATGAATACGGGCTCTTGCCTGATGCTACAGAGGAGGAGTTGAAGCTCATTCGTGACAATACAGTGGACTTCCTTGGTGTCAACTACTATCAACCTTTGCGCGTTATGGCGCCTCGATTTGCTAAGCATCCAGAGAGTCCTCTTTTGCCAGAACATTTTTACGAACCTTATGTTATGCCTGGACGTAAAATCAATCCTCATCGTGGCTGGGAGATTTATGAGCAAGGGATTTATGACATTGCCCAAAATATCAAGGAAAATTATGGTAATATCGAGTGGATGTTGACAGAGAATGGCATGGGTGTTGAAGGGGAAGAAAAATTCCGTCAAGATGGAATGATTCAAGATGATTATCGTATTGACTTTGTAAAAGGTCATCTTCGCGAACTGCACCGTGCCATTGAAGATGGAGCCAATTGTAAGGGCTACTTGATTTGGACCTTTATTGACTGCTGGTCATGGCTCAATAGCTATAAAAATCGCTACGGTTTGGTTGAATTAGACTTGGAAACGCAAGAACGTCGTCTGAAAAAATCAGGGCACTGGTTCAAGGAATTAAGCGATAATAATGGATTTTAAAAAAGACTCTGACTGATTGTCCTAATTGGTCAGAGTTTTTTGGTTACAAAAAAGTTAATTTTAACTATACCAATTTTTACTCTTGACAAGTGAAAGAAACAAGTATATACTGTTTTTGCTGATTCTATAAAAGAGGAATTAGACTATACCAATTTTAAGGAGAAAGCACAGCTGGTCTGTGTCGTATATACTATGTGTGGAATTGTTGGTGTTGTTGGAAACACAAATGCAACTGATATTTTGATTCAAGGGCTTGAAAAGCTCGAATACCGTGGCTATGATTCTGCGGGAATTTTTGTCCTAGGTGGTGCTGAAAATCATCTGGTTAAGGCGGTTGGTCGTATCGCAGAATTGTCTGCCAAGACAGCTGGTGTTGAGGGAACGACTGGTATCGGACATACTCGTTGGGCAACTCATGGGAAGCCAACTGAGAACAATGCTCACCCACATCGCTCTGAGACTGAGCGATTTGTCTTGGTTCACAATGGGGTAATTGAGAACTACCTTGAAATCAAGGAAGAATTCCTTGCAGGTCACCACTTCAAGGGGCAAACAGATACTGAAATCGCTGTTCACTTGATTGGAAAATTTGCGGAAGAAGATGGCTTGTCAGTTCTTGAAGCCTTTAAAAAAGCTCTTCACATCATCCGTGGTTCTTATGCCTTTGCCTTGGTTGATTCACAAGCCCCTGAAGTCATCTACGTGGCTAAGAACAAATCACCACTTTTGATTGGTCTTGGGGAAGGCTATAACATGGTCTGCTCAGACGCCATGGCTATGATTCGTGAGACCAACCAATACATGGAAATTCATGACCAAGAGTTGGTAATCGTTAAGGCTGATAGCGTGGAAGTTCAAGACTATGATGGCAACAGTCGTAAGCGTGCTAGCTATACTGCAGAGCTTGACTTATCAGATATTGGTAAGGGAACTTATCCTTACTATATGCTTAAGGAAATTGATGAGCAACCAACTGTTATGCGTAAACTCATCCAAGCCTACACAGATGAGGCTGGTCAAGTAGTGGTGGATCCAGCTATCATTCAGGCTGTTCAAGACGCAGACCGCATCTACATCCTTGCAGCTGGAACATCTTACCACGCAGGATTTGCTTCTAAGAAGATGCTGGAAGAATTGACGGATACACCAGTTGAACTTGGAATTTCATCTGAGTGGGGCTATGGTATGCCACTTCTTAGCAAAAAACCACTCTTCATCTTTATCAGTCAGTCTGGTGAAACAGCAGATAGCCGTCAGGTTTTGGTCAAGGCTAATGAAATGGGGATTCCGAGCTTAACAGTGACAAACGTCCCAGGCTCAACCCTTTCACGTGAAGCCAACCATACTATGCTCCTTCATGCAGGTCCTGAAATCGCCGTGGCCTCAACCAAGGCCTATACAGCGCAAATCGCAGCCCTTGCCTTCCTTGCAAAAGCAGTTGGAGAAGCAAATGGTAATGCTAAAGCGCAAGCCTTTGACCTGGTTCATGAGTTGTCAATCGTAGCTCAGTCTATCGAATCAACTCTTTCAGAGAAAGAAACCATTGAATCCAAGGTTCGTGAGCTTCTTGAAACAACTCGCAACGCCTTTTATATCGGACGTGGTCAAGATTACTATGTAGCCATGGAAGCAAGTCTCAAACTCAAAGAGATTTCTTACATCCAGTGTGAAGGCTTTGCGGCAGGAGAACTTAAACACGGAACCATTGCCTTGATTGAAGAAGGAACACCTGTCTTGGCCCTATTGTCAGATCCAGTCCTTGCCAACCACACTCGTGGAAATATCCAAGAAGTGGCAGCCCGTGGTGCCAAAGTCCTCACTATCGCAGAAGAAAATGTTGCTAAAGAGACAGACGATATCGTCCTTACGACCGTACATCCTTACCTCTCACCAATTTCGATGGTCGTGCCAACGCAATTGGTCGCTTACTTTGCAACTCTGCACCGTGGCCTTGATGTGGATAAACCACGTAACCTTGCTAAGTCAGTAACGGTAGAATAAGCTAAAAAAGTCTAGTTATCTAGGCTTTTTCTTGTGAGCAAATTGGTTGCTTGTACTCATGATTCGTGTTAGAATAATTTTTCAAATTGAAGGACCGAAATAGACAAGGAGAATCACTGTGGTAGAATTGGGAATTTCAACATTTGGGGAAACAACGGAACTTGAAGGGACTGGACAGACTTACAGTCATGCCGAACGCATTCGTCAGTTGGTGGCAGAGATTGAGCTGGCTGACAAGGTTGGTTTGGATGTGTATGGGATTGGTGAGCATCATCGAGCAGATTTTGCGATATCTGCGCCAGAGATTGTCCTGGCAGCTGGGGCAGTCAATACCAAGAAAATCCGTTTGACCAGTGCAGTCAGCATTCTCTCAAGTATGGATCCGATTCG
>CAUPXP010000064.1:0-3613 GCA_963515455.1 Streptococcus mitis
TGTCCTTTCTCGAGCTTAGCTTTTCTTCAACCCACTACAGTTGACAAAGAGCCAGTTTTTTTGAGTCTGGAACATGAAAACAGCAGTTGATTTGAAGAAACAAAAAAGAACAGCCGAAACTGTTCTTTTTTATCATTATTTGAGACCGTATTTTTTGTTGAAACGATCCACGCGTCCATCTGCTTGAGTGAACTTTTGACGTCCAGTGTAGAATGGATGTGAGTCTGATGAAATTTCCACACGGATCAATGGGTAAGTTTCGCCTTCGAACTCAACTGTTTCGTTAGAGCGTTTTGTTGAACCGCTAAGGAATTGGTAACCAGTAGTTGTGTCCATGAAGACAACTGGGCGATATTCTGGATGGATATCTTTTTTCATTTTGCAATATTTCCTTTCTGCCATGGTCTCTTTGCGAGCCATAGATTGTTACCATACTAGTCTATCAGATTCTGAAAAGTTTGGCAAGTATTTTATCAGTTTTTCAGCAAGTTTTTTAACTTTTGGTAGATGATTTCGTTTTCTTCTAGGCTATAGGAATTAGCTCCACTTGCTAGAGGGTGACCTCCACCATCATGTTCCTTGGCAATTTCATTGATAGGATGGATTTTACTGCGTAAGCGAACACGGTAGTGGCCATCAGCCTGCTCCACAAAAATTCCCCAGAGACTGACGCTGTCAATCCGACCAGGAGCTCCTACAATAGCGGCAGTTTCAGCATCGGTAACATTGAATTGTTTCAAGACTTCTTGACTCAGGATAACGCGAGCAGCACCATTTTCATCCACTTCCAGATGGTCGTAGATGTATCCTTGAAGTTTAGCAATTTTGTAACTCATAGTGTCCATTTTGCGAGTGAGAGCCGCAAAGTCAAAGTTATGTTCTCTCAAATAAGCGGCCAGGCGAAGAGTCCGTGCAGTGGTAGAAGGGTAGAGGAAGCGACCTGTATCACCAACAATTCCTGCAAAGAGCAACTCAGCAGCGAGATCTGACAAGGCCAGCTGGGTTGTTTGGGCAAATAGGGTAATCATCTCGCTAGCGCTACTTGAACTAGTATCCACCCAAGATAGGTCACCATATACATCATCATTTGGATGGTGGTCAATCTTAATGAGAAAATCACCTTGACGATAGCGCTTATCATCGATACGAGCAGTATTCGCCGTATCACAGACGATGACAAGTGCCCCTTGGTAGACACTATCTTCAACAAGATCCATCTCAGCCATCCAAGTTAGAGTTGGTTCATCATAACCTACGGCTTTGATAGTTTTTTCAGGGAAATGATGTTTGAGAAGAGCTTTCAATCCCACCTGACTTCCCAAGGCATCTGGGTCTGGTTTCATATGACGATGAATGATGATCGTGTCGTATTCTTTGATTTTTTCTAAAATTTGATGGCAAATTTCCATAAATAACCTCAATTCTTTCTCATTTCATTGTAGCACAAGAATTTTTATTTTTAAAATGAAAAAGATGTGATATAATGGAGAAAGATAAATTGAGGAGGACGATATGGCATTAGCAAAAATTGTATTTGCCAGTATGACCGGTAATACCGAAGAAATTGCAGATATTGTAGCAGACAAATTACGTGACTTGGGCTTGGATGTCGATGTTGATGAATGTACAACGGTTGACGCTTCAGACTTCTTGGAAGCTGACATCGCTATCGTTGCGACCTATACTTATGGTGATGGTGAATTACCAGATGAGATGATGGACTTCTACGAAGACCTAGCAGACCTCAACTTGAATGGCAAAATCTACGGAGTGGTTGGTTCAGGTGACACCTTCTACGATGAATTCTGTAAGGCTGTTGATGACTTTGACCGTGTCTTTGTGTCAACAGGAGCAGAAAAAGGTTCAGAGTGTGTTAAAGTTGATCTTTCTGCCGAGGAGGAAGATATTGAACGCTTAGAACAATTCGCAGAAGAATTGGCTGCTAAAGTAGGATAAGCATAAACGTGCGCTGATGTAATCAATCAGTGCATTTTTCTTATCGAGAGTTGGGATTTTACTAGCCTATTTGGTGGCTTTTTGATACAATAATTCAAATAAAGGAGGAGACTGTATGGATTTAGATAGTATTCGCCAAGAAATTGATCAAATCGACGATCAAATTGTTAAACTTCTAGAAGAACGAATGCATTTGGTTGAGGGTGTAGTTGCCTATAAGAAGGCTTCAGGGAAACCGATTTTAGATACTAAGAGAGAAGCGGTTATTTTTGAAAAGGTTAGAAGTCGTGTAGAGGACAAGCGCTATCAGGAGACTATTGTCTCGACTTTTTCGGACATACTCAAACGTTCGCGTGCTTATCAGGATCAAAATATCAAATGAAAAAAGAACAATTTTATCCGCTAGGGATTTTTCTAGCTGCTATGTTAGGCGGACTTGTCCGCTACCTAGTTTCCACTTGGTTACCAGCCAGTCCTGACTTTCCTTGGGGAACCCTTCTTGTCAACTATCTGGGCATTTTCTGCTTGGTTTATCTTGTCAAGGGTTATCTGGTCTATAAGGGAACCAGTAAAGGCGTTGTTTTAGCACTGGGGACGGGCTTTTGTGGGGGGCTGACAACTTTTTCCAGTCTAATGCTTGATGCTGTAAAACTGCTTGATACAGGGCGTTATCTTAGTTTAGTTCTGTATTTGCTTTTGAGCATCGGTGGAGGACTGCTTTTAGCTTACTATTTAGGGAGGAAGAAATGGTAATGGTCTATCTTGCAATTGCTTGTGGTCTTGGAGCGCTCGTACGGTATTTTTTTTCCCGCTATAATCAAGCATCTAAATTGCCACTCGGAACGCTCATAGCCAATCTTCTAGGTTGTTTTTTAATTGGATTATTCTACAATCATGTGGAGTCTAAGGAAGTCTATGCTATTCTAGCAACAGGATTTTGTGGTGGTTTAACGACTTTTTCGACCTTGAATGATGAACTGCAAAGACTGCTAAGTGATAAGAAGGTATTTTATTCTTATTTAGCTTTGACCTACCTAGGTGGTTTGGTTGCGATTTTTTTAGGAATTCTGCTATAAATTTCTTTACTTTTTTGTGGAAATTTGGTAAACTGTATCTTGTGTGTAATGGACGCACAAAAATACAGTTTATCCGCTGAGGAAGATTCCTCAAGATTGACAAAGATAGGAGAATAAAATGAATCCATTAATCCAAAGCTTGACTGAAGGTCAACTTCGTACAGATATCCCATCATTCCGTCCTGGTGACACTGTTCGTGTACACGCGAAAGTTGTCGAAGGTAACCGTGAACGTATCCAGATTTTTGAAGGTGTTGTTATCGCACGTAAAGGTGCTGGCATCTCAGAAAACTACACAGTTCGTAAAATCTCTAACGGTGTAGGTGTTGAGCGTATCTTCCCAATCCACACTCCACGTGTTGAAAAAATCGAAGTTGTTCGTTACGGTAAAGTACGTCGTGCGAAATTGTACTACTTGCGTGCACTTCAAGGTAAAGCAGCTCGTATCAAAGAAATCCGTCGTTAATTCGACTAAAAAACTCTGCTTCTTCAGCAGAGTTTTTATCTAGCTCCCTTAGTTCAATGGATATAACAACTCCCTCCTAAGGAGTAGTTGCAGGTTCGATTCCTGCAGGGGGCAT
>CAUPXP010000065.1:0-2903 GCA_963515455.1 Streptococcus mitis
CTTACTACAAAGCCATTAACTGGAATGCCATCGAAGATGTCATCGATAAATCAACTTGGGAAAAGTTGACAGAGCAATTCTGGCTCGATACACGTATTCCCTTGTCAAACGACTTGGATGACTGGAGAAAGCTATCTAACAAAGAGAAAGACTTGGTCGGAAAAGTCTTTGGTGGTTTAACCCTTCTGGACACCATGCAATCTGAAACTGGGGTTGAAGCCCTTCGCGCAGACATCCGTACACCACATGAGGAAGCTGTTTTCAATAACATCCAATTTATGGAGTCTGTCCACGCTAAATCTTACTCATCAATCTTTTCTACCTTAAATACTAAGGCTGAGATTGAAGAAATTTTCGAATGGACCAATACCAATCCTTACCTACAAAAGAAGGCTGAGATTGTCAACGAAATCTACCTCAACGGTAGCCCACTTGAAAAGAAAGTTGCCAGTGTCTTCCTCGAAACCTTCCTCTTCTATTCAGGTTTCTTCACTCCCCTCTACTACCTTGGTAACAACAAACTTGCCAACGTTGCAGAAATTATTAAATTGATTATTCGTGATGAGTCTGTTCACGGAACTTACATTGGTTATAAATTCCAACTTGGTTTCAATGAATTGCCTGAAGAAGAGCAAGAAAAACTCAAAGAATGGATGTACGACCTACTCTATACTCTTTATGAAAATGAAGAAGGCTACACAGAGAGTCTTTATGACGGTGTTGGTTGGACGGAAGAAGTTAAAACCTTCCTTCGCTACAATGCTAACAAGGCACTCATGAACCTGGGACAAGATCCACTCTTCCCAGATTCAGCTGATGATGTCAACCCAATCGTTATGAACGGTATTTCAACAGGAACTTCCAACCACGACTTCTTCTCTCAAGTCGGAAATGGTTACCTCCTTGGTGAAGTTGAAGCCATGCAAGATGATGACTACAACTACGGTTTGGACTAATACTCTTCGAAAATCTCTTCAAACCACGTCAGCTTCGCCTTGCCGTACTCAAGTACAGCCTGCGGCTAGCTTCCTAGTTTGCTCTTTGATTTTCATTGAGTATAATTCTCCACCACTCTTAACTATCAAAAAGTAAACTAGAAACAACAAAATAATAACTTAATAAAAATATCGAAAGTTTTGAAAATAAACCTCGATATTTTTGTTTTTGTTTTATTTTGTTGTTTTTGTATTTGAATGATGAGCTAGTTTATGGTAAGATAGTAGTAGGAAACGAGGTGATAATATGCTCAAACAAGAAAAATTAACCAAAATTTTAGAGATAGTAAATAGTAAAGGAACCATAACGGTTAAACAGATTATGGACGAAATAGCCGTTTCAGATATGACTGCAAGACGCTATTTACAGGAATTAGCTGATAAAGATTTACTGATTCGTGTGCATGGTGGAGCTGAAAAACTTCGAACCAACTCCCTTTTGACTAATGAGCGATCAAATATTGAAAAACAAGCCCTCCAAACGGCAGAAAAACAAGAAATAGCCCGTTTTGCAGGCAGTCTAGTAGAAGAAAGAGAAACTATTTTTATTGGACCAGGAACAACATTAGAATTTTTTGCGCGCGAATTGCCTATTGACAATATCCGCGTCGTGACCAACAGTCTACCTGTTTTTCTGATTTTAAGCGAACGAAAATTAACAGATTTGATTTTGATAGGTGGAAATTATCGCGATATTACAGGTGCTTTTGTTGGTACATTGACCCTACAAAATCTCTCTAATCTCCAATTTTCTAAAGCTTTCGTTAGCTGTAATGGCATTCAAAACGGAGCTCTAGCTACTTTTAGCGAGGAAGAGGGAGAGGCTCAACGCATCGCTTTAAATAATTCTAATAAAAAATATTTACTCGCAGATCATAGTAAGTTCAATAAGTTTGATTTTTATACTTTTTATAATGTATCAAATCTTGATACTATTGTTTCAGATTCTAAACTAAGTGATTCAATCCTTTTTGAGCTATCTAAACTTACTAAAGTCATCAAGCCTTAATAAACTGAAAGATTCTGGGTAACAACTCAATTTCAGAAGAAAAAAAGTAAATCTTCCCACAATAAAACGCATAGTATCAAGTTTTTCAACACCTGATATTATGCGTTTTTCTGCGTTAAAGACTTTTTGCCCAATTGCTTTATCTGCCACCTCAAAGCTATGCATTGAGAAACCTGCGACTTGCTTTCTAGTTTAAAGTTGCTCTTTGATTTTCATTGAGTATAAGCAACGTGATTAGATAAGAGTTTTGCAGAGTACTAGATATAAGATTTAACTTTTTTGGAAATTGGTTACGATTGTTGAAACGGCATAAAATCTGAATCAAAGGAGATATTATCCCGTCCTTCAGGACTGATAAAATTTAAAAAGATATTTTTAAATTCTTCTAGCTCATAGTCTGAATGGCAAATCCATTCTTTACCGGTAGAGACATACCATTTTCCGAGACTTTTCAGTTCTTCATTCGTCAAACACGGTATTTGAGAACATTTTTCGAAATTTATAATATAAACTTTTTCATAAATAGATTGGATAAAATCTTTGAACATCTTTTTGCCTCACTAGAATTCTATATCTAATTACTCATTCTACTACTCAATCACTTGAGTTTCCGCTACTTTCTTGTACCAGTGAGCTGATTTCTTAGGATAACGTTCTTGAGTTTCAAAGTCTACATAGAAGAGACCGTAACGTTTCTCATACCCATTTGACCATGAGAAGACATCCATTAATGACCAAATGAAGTAACCTTTTACATTAGCTCCATCTGCAATAGCATCAGACAAGACTTCCAAGTGTTGTTTCACATAATCAATACGGCCATCATCGTAAACAGTGTTATCGACGAACTCATCTTTATATCCAAGACCATTTTCAGTGATGTAAATCTTCTTGTAGTT
>CAUPXP010000066.1:0-2894 GCA_963515455.1 Streptococcus mitis
ATACGTACGATAGCATCACCCAGTAGATGAGCAATCGAAATCTGTTCAATCTTATCAATCAAACGCTCTTCTGGCAGATAGATGGTATCCAAAACAACCAATTTCTTGATAGCTGATTTTTGGATATTGTCCATAGCAGGACCAGAAAGAACTGGGTGCGTACAGCTTGCATAGACTTCAACAGCACCAGCTTCTGCAAGGGCATCTGCCGCATGACAAATGGTTCCAGCTGTATCAATCATATCATCAATCAAGATACAAGTCTTGCCTTCAACCTTACCGATGATGTTCATGACTTCACTAGTATTCATCTTATCAACACTACGACGTTTGTCAATAATAGCGATAGATGTTTTCAAAAATTCTGCCAACTTACGAGCACGAGTCACCCCTCCATGGTCTGGACTGACAACCACATAGTCAGAACCAACCATGCCACGACGCTCAAAATAATCCGCAATCAGAGGAGCCCCCATCAAGTGATCCACAGGAATATCAAAGAATCCTTGAATCTGCGCAGCATGCAAGTCGATTGTCAACAAACGATCCACTCCAGCTACTTCAAGCATATTTGCGACAAGTTTTGAAGTGATTGGCTCACGCGCTCTCGCCTTTCTATCCTGACGTGCATACCCATAGTAAGGCATGACAACATTGACAGATTCTGCACTCGCACGCTTCAAAGCATCTACCATAATCAAAATTTCAAGCAGATTGTCATTTACAGGCGAGCTAGTTGATTGTAGGATAAAGACGTGTTTCCCACGGATTGATTCTTCGATGTTGACCTGAATCTCTCCATCTGAAAATTGGCGAACACTTGATTTCCCCAACTCTATCCCAATCTCCTGCGCCACACGTTCTGCCAATTCTTTATTAGAAGAAAGGGCAAACAGCTTTAAATCAGAAAAAGACATGATTTCCTCCGGTATATATGTATCACTTGTGCTTTTCACAAGATTTTTCCATCTACCATTGTAGCGCTTTTTACACTATTTTTCAATCAAAAATAAAAGAAGGGCACCATATTTGTACCCTTGCATCATTCTTTTGAAAAATATTCTAGTTCATCAACTCATTGTGCTTCTCAACAAAGCGATAAGCCTGATAAAAACCATAAAGAGTAATAGCCGTAACCACTGGAATCGCTAAAGGCAACTCTGTCTCCAATTCAACAAAAGGAGAGTTAAATAAGAAGTGAGTTCCCAAGGCTAAACCTAGGAAAATAAAACCCTCTTTCTTGCCAACCTTCTGTCCTTTATAGGCTCTGTAAAGCAAGTAAACACCCACTACAGCTAGACCTGAAAAAGTCCAGTGAGAGGCAATTCCTGAGATGATACGCTCTAAAATTCGCGAAATAGTAAAGTCAAAGCCCTCTGGCAAATCCGTACGAATATAGCTAATATCCTCAATCATTTGGAATCCCAAACCAGAAGCAATGCCTAGTAAAAACAAAGATTTTAATTTTCGCACAGGAATCAAAGCTAAAACAAAGACAAGTGGCAATAATTTCAAGGGTTCTTCTACCAAAGGAGCCACAATCGCACTTTCAAAGGCATTTAAAAATGCACTATCTGGGAAAAGAATACCCAGCAAATCATGGATATAGGTATTAGCAAAGCTAGACAACCAACCCGAAAGGAACATCCCACCCAATAAAGACAGAATCAAGGCTTTCTTTGGCAATTCCCATTTTTTCCCAGTACGGAAAAGGAAATAAAGAGCCGGAATCATGTAAAAGAGAGCTAGAAAGATAGAAACTCCCATGAGTCCATATTCCGCAGCTGACATCGAACCGTCCGTATAGTAAATGGTTTCATACTGCAAACCAATACATAGCAATAAAATAAAAATAAATAAAATACTGTTTTTCTTCATACACTTTCTTTCTAAATGAATTTTTTACAATTCTACAACTGTCATACTTCCTGTATCCACATCGTAAATAGCACCAGAGATAATGACATCGTCTGGTATTAGGGGAGACTCGATAAGCAATTGCATATCCTCACGCACACTCTCCTCTATATCTTGGAAGGGCAAAAAGTCCTGATCTGACACATCGACACCCAATTCTTCCTTCAAATACTCCTGAAAAGAGCCATTTTCAAAAGTCTGAGCACCACAGTCTGTATGGTGCAACACCACAATCTCTCTTGTCCCCATTTGTTGCTGGGAAATAACCAGCGAACGAATCATGTCTTCTGTCACCCGACCACCTGCATTCCGCAAGATATGAGCATCCCCAAGTGCCAAGCCTAGAGCTTGCGCAACGTGCAAACGTGAGTCCATACAGGTCACAATGGCAACTCTTGTTTTGGGTTTAAGTGGCAGATTTAACTGCCCATGTAGGGCAACATAAGCCTGATTGGCTTGCATAAACTGTTCAAAATACGACACGATTCCCTCCTTAAAAATTTGATAGTCAAATATTTCTCCTATCTTATCATTTTTAAGAGGATTTGTCACAGATTAAGCAAAAACCTTTTTCAAAACCTCCTGAATCGTTGTCACCCCAATGACCTGAATTTCCTTGGGTGGAGTGATTCCTGTCAAGGAATTCTTGGGTACATAAATCTTAGTAAAGCCCAGTTTAGCAGCTTCATTAATGCGCTGCTCGATACGATTCACGCGCCGAATTTCCCCTGTCAAACCAAGCTCCCCTACAAAACATTCCTGAGGATTAGTTGGCTTGTCTTTATAACTCGAAGCAATGGCAACTGCAACAGCTAAGTCAATGGCAGGTTCATCCAATTTGACACCGCCAGCAGATTTAAGATAAGCATCCTGATTTTGCAAGAGAAGACCTGCACGCTTTTCCAAGACAGCCATAATCAGACTAGCACGATTAAAATCAAGTCCTGTCGTCGTACGCTTGGCATTTCCAAACATGG
>CAUPXP010000067.1:0-2801 GCA_963515455.1 Streptococcus mitis
TTTCGTCCTAGTTTTTTTAATCTAAAAAGTTTGGTTATGATAATGCAGACGACTAAGGTCAGTATCAATAATAAAATAGATGCTAATTTCATTAAAATCATATCCATATTGTATCATAAAAAATGGCTAATGGAAACGAGAAACAGAGGAATTTATAGGAAAGTCAGGCTTTTGAGATTGTGGGTGTTTTTTGTTATAATGAAAGTTATGAAATCTTATAACACCTTGAATGATTATTATCGAAAACTCTTTGGAGAAAAGACCTTTAAAGTCCCTATTGATGCGGGGTTTGACTGTCCCAATCGTGATGGAACTGTGGCTCATGGAGGCTGTACTTTTTGTACAGTTTCAGGTTCTGGAGATGCTATCGTAGCACCAGATGCGCCTATCCGTGAGCAATTTTATAAGGAAATTGACTTTATGCACCGTAAGTGGCCGGATGTGCAGAAGTATCTGGTTTATTTTCAAAATTTTACCAATACCCATGAAAAGGTGGAAGTCATCCGAGAGCGCTATGAACAGGCTATCAACGAGCCAGGTGTAGTAGGAATCAATATTGGAACGCGCCCAGACTGTTTACCAGACGAAACCATCGAATATTTGGCTGAGTTGTCGGAGCGAATGCATGTGACGGTAGAATTGGGCTTGCAGACTACTTATGAAGCAACCTCTGATCTGATTAACCGTGCCCACTCCTATGAGTTGTACGTGGAAACGGTCAAACGTTTGAGAAAGTATCCAAAAATTGAGATTGTTTCCCATTTGATCAATGGACTTCCTGGTGAAACCCATGAGATGATGATTGAAAATGTCCGCCGCTGTGTCACGGATAACGATATTCAAGGGATTAAATTGCACTTGCTTCACCTGATGACCAATACGCGTATGCAACGAGATTACCACGAGGGACGTTTACAGTTGATGAGCCAGGACGAATATGTCAAGGTCATCTGTGACCAACTGGAAATCATTCCCAAGCACATTGTCATCCATCGAATCACAGGAGATGCACCTAGAGATATGCTGATTGGGCCTATGTGGAGCCTCAATAAATGGGAAGTGCTAAATGCTATTGAAACTGAAATGCGACGTCGTGGAAGTGTTCAAGGATGCAAGGCTGTAAAACAGGAGTTTGAAAATGAAAAGACCACTTGAAATGGCACATGATTTTTTGGCTGAGGTTGTAACTCAGGACGATATCGTAGTGGATGCGACTATGGGAAATGGCCATGACACCCTTTTTCTAGCTAAATTAGCCAAGCAAGTCTATGCCTTTGATATTCAGGAACAAGCCTTGGAGAAGACCCAAGAGAGTTTGCATCAGGCTGGCCTGACAAATGCCCAGTTAATCTTGCAAGGTCATGAGACACTGGATCAGTTTGTGACAGAAGCCAAGGCAGGGATTTTTAATCTGGGCTATTTGCCATCAG
This sequence comes from Streptococcus mitis, assembly GCA_963515455.1. Lineage (GTDB taxonomy): Bacteria > Bacillota > Bacilli > Lactobacillales > Streptococcaceae > Streptococcus > Streptococcus mitis_DN. Next base: position 1,431 of record CAUPXP010000067.1, read on the forward strand.
CTGATAAGTCTGTCATTACCCGACCTCAGACAACGATCGAAGCATTAGACAAGCTGTGTCATTTGCTTGTCAAAGGTGGACGGATTGCTATCATGATCTACTATGGTCATGAAGGAGGAGACCTCGAGAGGGATGCTGTCTTGGATTTTGTTAGCCAGTTGAACCAACAAGAGTACACAGTTGCCATTTACCGAACTTTAAACCAAGTCAACAACCCACCATTTTTAGTAATGATTGAAAAATTAGAGAGATATAGACATGGATAAACAATACCTACGTGAAAAGCTGGATGCCATGCGTCAGAATTTTGTTGAATCAACCCACCACGAACGAGCAGTGGGTGTGTTAGACCAAGCACATATGAGCAAAAAAATGCTTAAAATCAAGAAAAAATTAGTTGCTCTTGAAATGGAACGGTGCCAGAGAAAAATTGAGCACAAGGATTGTTCCAAGATTGACCAAAAAATCAAAGAGCAGAAGGAGATTTTTGAATCTTGTTGTAAAAAAGATTAAGGAGGTCGTGTGTGGAATTACTGATTTACCTCATCCTATTTTTACTGGTCTTGATTGTCTCAAGTACAACCAATAAGCTCCTGTCCTTTTTGCCTCTTCCCTTGGTACAGATTCTTTTGGGAATTGTGATTGGTCTCTTTTTACCCAATACTGACTTTCATCTCAATACCGAGTTGTTTTTGGCCCTGGTTATCGGGCCCTTGCTTTTTCGAGAGTCGGAAGAAGCGGACATTACAGCTATTTTAAAACACTGGCGAATCATTGTTTATCTCATATTTCCAGTGATTTTTATCTCGACCCTGAGTTTGGGAGGTTTGGCCCATCTTCTTTGGCTCAGTCTTCCCTTGGCGGCTTGCTTGGCTGTTGGGGCAGCTCTTGGCCCTACGGACTTGGTTGCCTTTGCCTCTCTTTCGGAGCGCTTTAGCTTTCCTAAGCGCGTGTCCAATATACTTAAAGGTGAAGGACTCTTGAATGATGCATCTGGTTTGGTGGCTTTTCAGGTAGCTTTGACAGCTTGGACAACAGGAGCTTTTTCCCTTGGGCAAGCTGGTAGTTCGCTTATCTTTTCAATCCTAGGCGGTTTTTTGATTGGCTTTTTAACAGCCATGACCAACCGTTTCCTCCATAGCTTCTTGCTAAGTGTGCGTGCAACGGATATAGCTAGTGAACTCCTTCTGGAATTGAGTTTGCCTCTGGTGACCTTCTTTCTGGCAGAAGAAGTACACGTTTCAGGAATTATTGCCGTTGTAGTTGCGGGAATTTTAAAGGCAAGCCGTTTTAAGAAAATTACGCTCCTCGAAGCTCAAGTGGATACGGTGACCGAGACGGTCTGGCATACAGTGAACTTTATGCTCAACG
>CAUPXP010000068.1:0-2716 GCA_963515455.1 Streptococcus mitis
TCACCGACCTTCTTCACTTCTTTAGCAAGGTCACGACGAGTTTCTTCTGTAAGAGCAGGGATAACCAAGCGGATTACAGAACCATCGTTAGCTGGTGTAATACCAAGATCAGAAGCGTTCAAGGCACGTTCGATATCTTTCAATGAAGATTTATCAAATGGTGTTACCAACAAAACACGCGCTTCTGGAATCGTAATTGAAGCGATTTGGTTAAGAGGAGTTTCGACTCCATAGTATTCTACATGTACACGGTCAAGCAAGCTTGCATTGGCACGGCCAGCACGGATACCACCAAATTCACGAGCAAGTGATTGGTGAGACTGGGTCATTCTCTCTTTAGCTTTTTCAATAATTGCGTTAGCCATAATCTTTCTTATTCCTTTTCTTAGATATTATTTGAAACTGTTGTTCCGATATTTTCACCAAATACGACACGTTTGATGTTGCCTGGTTGGTTCATGTTGAAGACAACCAAGTCAATGTCGTTGTCCATTGAGAGGGTTGAAGCTGTTGAGTCCATGATACGAAGACCTTTATTGATAACGTCACGGTGAGTCAATTCTTCAAACTTAACGGCTGTCTTGTCTTTCTTAGGATCGGCATTGTAAACACCATCGACACCGTTTTTAGCCATAAGAATGGCATCCGCTTCGATTTCAGCTGCACGAAGGGCCGCTGTTGTATCTGTTGAGAAGTATGGTGAACCAATTCCGGCACCAAAGATGACGATGCGGCCTTTTTCAAGGTGACGAAGGGCACGCCCACGGACATAAGGCTCTGCCACTTGTTGCATAGCAATGGCAGTTTGAACACGTGTATCAACCCCAACTTGTTGCAATGAATCTGCCATCACAAGAGCATTCATAACAGTCCCAAGCATTCCTGTGTAATCTGCCTGAACGCGGTCCATTCCTGCTTCTGCTGCAGGTTCTCCACGCCAGAGATTTCCTCCACCGATAACAAGGGCAATTTCGATACCTAAGCTATGAACTTCTTCAATCTCTTTTGCGATTGTTTGAACTGTTTGGATATCAATCCCTACGCCTCGTTCACCGGCAAGGGCTTCACCTGATAACTTGATTAAAATACGTTTATACTTGGGATTCGCCATTTTCACTCTCCTTCTTTTATCCTACCTATTTTATCACAATTTCTAAGATTTTTATAGTATCATGAGCAATTCTTTCAAAAAAATTAGACAGTCAAAAATTCCTCTAAGTCGGCAAGGGCACGCTCTGCAATTTTTTCATAACGAGCCTTCTTGTCACGGATACGCTCGCCTTCCAACTCCTTGATGATTCCAAAATTGACATTCATTGGCTGGAAATGTTTGCTGTCGGCATGGGTGATGTAATGAGCTAAGCTTCCAATCGCTGTTGTCTCTGGGAAAATAGCCTCGCTTTCTCCCTTGAAAAGACGAGCTGCGTTAATTCCCGCAACTAAGCCTGACGCTGCTGACTCGACATAGCCTTCCACACCCGTCATCTGACCAGCAAAGAAGAGATTTGGTTGTTTCTTAGACCGGTAAGTCTGTTCAAGAAGATTTGGTGAATCCATGTAAGAATTGCGGTGCATGACACCATAACGTACAAACTCCGCATTTTCAAGACCTGGAATCATTTGGAAAACGCGCTTTTGTTCTCCCCATTTTAGGTGAGTCTGGAAACCAACGATATTGTAGAGGCTACCAGCAGCATTGTCCTGACGAAGTTGAACAACCGCATAAGGTGTTTTGAATTCTCCATCGCGAGGTCCTGTGTAATCGTCTGGATACTCCAGACCGACTGGTTTCATAGGACCATAAAGCATAGTTTTAATGCCACGCTTGGCCATGACTTCGATAGGCATACAGCCTTCAAAATACTTTTCTTTTTCAAAAGAATTGAGAGGTGCTTCTTCCGCATTGACCAAGGCTTCATGGAAATCCATAAACTCTTGTTTTGTCATTGGAGCGTTGAGATAGGCCGCTTCTCCCTTATCATAACGAGATTTGAGATAAACCTTGCTCATATCGATAGTATTGACGTCGATAATAGGCGCTGCCGCATCGTAGAAATAGAAACCATCGCCGTCATTAAGAGCATGAATCTTTTCAGCCAAGGCATCGCTGGTCAAAGGACCAGTCGCCACAACTGTAATAACATCTGTCGGCAATTCTGTAATTTCATCACGCACCACTTCAATCAAGGGGTGGTTGGCCACTTTTTCAGTCACCATTTGAGAGAAACCATCACGGTCTACCGCAAGGGCTCCTCCAGCGGGAACACGTGTAGCCTCAGCAGATTCCAAAATAACAGAACCCAAGCGACGCATTTCTTCCTTGAGGAGACCCACTGCATTTGTCAAAGCATCCCCACGAAGAGAATTAGAACAAACTAACTCTGCAAAATTGTCTGTTTTGTGCTGAGGTGTTGACTTGACACCACGCATTTCATAGAGTTTAACTGGAATACCACGCTCTGCGATTTGGTAGGCTGCTTCAGAACCTGCCAAACCAGCACCGATAACATTGATATAAGATTGAGACACGACACTAATACCTCTTTGGGAGTGTGAAAACAAATTTCACATTGAAAAAGCCAATCAGACTTAAGAGCTTTCGAATTTCTTGACTCAGGCTGAAAAAGTCCACAGGACTTACTTCGCTCTCGAGTTTCTTGGCTCAGGCTGAAAAAGTCCACAGGACTTACTTCGCTCTCGAGTTTCTTGGCTCAGG